>JAJRTM010000600.1 GCA_024278285.1 Planctomycetota bacterium | reverse complement strand
GGAAAGTTTTTGCAACGATTTAGGCGGAATGATTTGACCCGCGTCCGATTCGCCACGATCATCAAGAATCTTGCCGACTAATTTGGTGACGCCGAGCGTGAGAATGGCGTCCATGTGATCCCACAATCGCCATTTGCGAAGCGATTTTTCCGGCTTGCGCGACCGCCCATGCAGCCGTTCGCGAAACGTATCAAGAAATGGATTGAAATCGTCGTATTCAATAATATAAGAACGTTTTTCCGGGTGGGCATTGTTAAAGATACGATATTCGTTAATCATCTGCATACGCAACGCCGTTTTCCCGGAACCTTTTTCGCCGAAGACAACCGAAGTGGAAGGACGATCCGGTTTGCCGAAGATTTTATCCCAGTCGGGATGATGCACCCCGGTCACACAGTGCTCTGAAAAAACGTGATCGGTACTCGCGTCTTCCTGAGAAAAAGGATTATCGGTAATGTTATGATGTTCGAGAAATTGAGAGATTTTCATGATTGATAGGCGTTAGGTATTAGGCGTTAGGTATTAGGATGCTTGGAGCATAGCGATGCCCCGATTATTGTCTCCATTATTGTAAAAAGAAAAAAGATGAACAAGGCAGGCAACATAAACCGTCTCAGTTTGGCGGAAGAACAGTCGATTTTTCGGATACTGGACGCATCTGCAAATCGGTGTCGTGAGGGATTGCGTGTGATCGAAGAGTTCGTGCGATTTCATCAGGAAGATGAACAAAACGTGCGGAACATCAAAACGATTCGTCATCAGTTTTCGCAGGTTTGCCTTGAACTTGACCTGGAACAGGCGATTCAGGCACGCGACACCCCCGGCGATGTCGGCACAAAAATAACGCTACCGACTGAAATGTCCCGGCTATCTCTTCAAGATTTAGTGCGAGCCAATTGCAGTCGTGTTGGAGAAGCGCTAAGGACTCTCGAAGAGTATTCTAAATTGATTGCAGTGGAAGTTCCTGCACAAATTGAGAAAATCCGCTATCAGTTTTATTCTATCGAAAAACAATTACTGACGGACAATTCGCTGCAATCGCGGCTTGAAACTTCACAAATATACTTTTTGATTTCAGGCGAATCATGCACGGGAGAAGGTTCTGTTGAAGAAAACTTCGAAGCTGTTGCACGAGAGGCCATTGCAGCAGGGGTTGATCTGATTCAGTTGCGGGAAAAAAACATCTCGGATCGTCAACTGTTGAAAAGAGCCCGACTATTACGTGAGTGGACACGGGAAACGCAAACTCTTTTGATTATCAATGACCGTCCAGATATCGCGCTGCTTTGCGAAGCAGATGGTATCCATGTCGGGCAGGATGAATTGCCTGTAGAAGAAGTCCGCAAAATTGTGGGGCAGAAAATGTTAATCGGTGTTTCAACGCATAATTTGGCTCAGGCAAAAGAAGCTGTAGCCGATGGAGCCAACTATCTGGGGGTGGGACCGGTCTTTTCATCGCAAACAAAAGAATTCAAACAGCTCGCAGGAATTGAACTTGTTAAGCAGATTGCAACAGAAATTCGCATCCCCTGGTTCGCAATCGGCGGGATCAACTGCTCAAATGTATCTAAATTAGCTGCAATAAGCGTAAAACGGGTTGCTGTCAGCCAGGTTTTGTGCAAAGCAGGTAATATCGCTACTACCGTTACAAATTTGAAAAATTCTTTCGAACTGGAGGGAACTTTATCAGAACAGACTTCGTCCAAGTAAATAGATCGCAGAGGATGAGGCAACTGTTAAGGCCTGTTTTAAGTGATGGATTGAGGATTACTCATTGACATTTGATGTAACATGATGGTAACGTGACGGTTACTACGGATGCTGCATCTCTTATTTGAGGTGACTTGGGCATCTGTGGTTTGTCATGTCATTATCATTTCGGTGTGCAGTTTCTGCATCTGTTTCTTTTCGTGTTATTGTAATACTAACGGTAAAAGTTTGCGAACGGCTCGCAAATTATAGAAAAATATCAGTTTGGTTACGGCTATCAGAATGAACCAGCCGTGCTGGGAAAGCCTTGTTTATCAATCAGTTCAAATTGAATTGAGGGGTTGCGACAGGTTTTGCGATGCTTCATGGGATTCACAACTTATAATTAGATACATTGGATTGCCTGTTTAGAAGGTACTTGGCGGGAGTGTGAGGGTTACATGTTGCTGTCGAGTAGGGTACGCTGTGCGTACCAGATCGAGAAAGTTTGATACAAAATAAACTGGTAGGCTTTGAGACTTCATTTGGAATTCAAAGCATATTTGGTGTGCACAGCACACCCTACGGTATTAACTGAAGCAGTGGTTTATTGTTGCGATTAATTGGTGGAATCTGAATTTTGATTCAAATTAAGTGAGAATATCTATGCCTGAAACAAAAGCTGTCTGGGGAATTGAAATTGGTCAAGCTGGTTTGAAAGCAATCAAACTGCAGTATGCAGAGGCTGCTCACCAGGTTGTTGCGGTTGGGTTTGATTACATTCCGCACGCAAAAATTTTGAGCCAGCCGGACGCGATTCCTGATGAATTGATTTCCGAAGCGATTACCAAATTTCTTTCTCGTAATAAAATTGCGGGCGATCTGGTTGCAATCGGATTGCCTGCCCAATCTTCACTGGCTCGATTTATTCAACTTCCTCCGGTTGAAGCGAGTAAAGTGAAGGAGATTGTCAAGTACGAAGCAAAACAACAGATTCCGTTTCCGCTTGAAGATGTTTATTGGGACTTTCAGCAGCTTGGCGGTGCAGCCGAAGAAGGTGGATTTGTTCTTGAAGCCGAAGTCGGCATCTTCGCGATGAAGAAGGATCAGGTTCTGCACCAGTTAGAGCCGTTCCAGGCGAACAAGGTTGAAGTCGAATTGATGCAGATTTCGCCTTTGGCTTTATACAGTTTCCTGGCTTACGACCGATTGGGAATCGGGCCGGAAGGTGAAGGGGGACCAGTCAGTGAGGATTATATTGCGGTCCTGGATATGGGAGCGGATCAATCGACCATTATGGTGACCAACGGGGCGAAAATCTGGATTCGCAATATTCCGATTGGTGGCAATCACTTTACTCGCGCACTAACGAAAGAAATGAAGCTCACCTTCGCCAAGGCAGAGCATCTGAAGTGCAATGCGACTAAATCGCCTGATCCTAAATCTGTTTTCCAGGCCTTGAAGCCGGTCTTTAACGATTATCTTTCAGAAGTCCAACGTTCACTCGGCTATTTCGCGAGTGTGAATTCAGATGGAGATATCACAAAAGTAATCGGCTGTGGTAACGGATTCCGCATGGCTGGATTACAGAAGTTCCTGGAACAGAATCTTGACCAGTCGGTCGAGCGAGCAGAGTCGTTTAATCAATTGGCGGGAACGCAAGTGCTTGAAGCTCCGTTGTTCCGTGAAAACATTATGTCGTTTACGGTCGCTTATGGATTGGCGCTGCAGGGGATGGGAATGTCACGCGTTAAAACGACGCTGCTTCCCCCTGAAATTGCATTGGCTCGAGAAATCAGACGAAAAAAACCGTGGGCCGCAATCACTGCTGCGACACTACTGGTCGGTTTATCTCTTTCCACAATTGGTTACGCAAACGCCTGGAAGACGGTCAACAACAAGCCTTGGGAAGAGAGCCTAAAAAATTCGGAGACATTACAGGGTAAATGGGGAGGCTACACATCTGCCTACAGCTCTGCGGATGGCAGGTATAACGGTGCCAAGGAAGCAGGGGCGAAATTAGTTGAGGGAGTGAAGGATACCACCTGGTTGGAATTCTATAAGGCTCTTGATGAGTGTTTGCCTCGCGATGAAGGGGAAGCCCTTGATGAAACCGATATCGAAAAACGAAATCGGATTATGATTGAAACAATCACCGCGAAAAAAGAAGAAGACTTAGCCAAATGGCATG
>JAJRTM010000599.1 GCA_024278285.1 Planctomycetota bacterium | reverse complement strand
GTGGATGAAATCTCAGACAATTATCGAAAACAAAGATCTGGCGGACTATCTTTCAATGCGAAAAGCTATTCCGAATCAATTTGTCGTCAGTAGTGGTCGATTTACGACAATTAAGGAGGCACAAAATAACGCAAACCTGATTGCAGGTTATGTCATAGGGACCAAATTCAGGAAGCAAATCGGACTGGCTTCAACTAAAGTCAACAGGAGCTTTACCCAAACGCTCATTGCACAGCACAATAGTGAGGAACTCCAGGTGAAGATTCTTAATGGTTCCCCAACAACAATGTACCGCGAGCATTTGCTTATCGATATGAGTTCCGAAAATATGACGGCGTTATTTCCCAGCATGAGAGAAACGATTGTCGAAAAACGAATTTATACGGCTGCGGGCGGGTTACTTGGTATCATGTTGATGAGCGGACTGCTTAGTGTTGTTCTCTCGAGTCGCAAAGAATAGATAGAGATACAGTCCAAACACAAATTCAAAATGACTACCTGAAAGATATTTTGATGGAAGATGCAAGAGGGTACATCGTCGGTTGGTGGACGCTGGCACTTATTAATGCGGGAATTGCGCAGGGAAAAAACCGAAGTGGATTGAACTGGTTTTTGCTTTCCATTCCACTGGGACCAATCGCTACATTTTTCCTGGTGATTATGGATAAGTTGGATTCATAAAATCGAGTGATGCAGGGGGCGCAATAGCGGACCCTACGCAACTGCGTAATTTGCACTACAAGCCGAGGGATCGTTTTTTGGCTTCAATTGTTTCGATATGATGCGGAATATGCCCGGTGATACGTTCCAGCAGGGTTTTGATTGAGAGTTCCCCATCGCGTGAGTGCATGCCGATGCGTCCAAAATCTGTTTCGTCGATTGTTTTCAAAATGGATGCAAGCTGAATGCGGGTCACTTCGATTAAACGAAGTTCGTTACCAATATCGCGAGCTTCATAATGCAACTTGGCAATGAAATCGTTCGGATCGCCACCAAGTAAGGTTGGGACTTCTTCTGCGATGATGCGTTTCATGCGATCTGCATAAATTGGTTCAAAATCGGCAATATGACAAATCACTTGCCTGGTTGACCATTTGCCGGCTATCGGGCAGGCGTCGAGTTGTTCATCCGTCATATGTGAAACAGAGTTTGCGAGCAGGCTCGGGCCCGTTTCATAATTTTTGATGAGTTGAGCGATCATTTTGGTCTCTCCTTTTTAATCGATTTTGTGATTGCGTCTCCCGCCTATCATGACGCAAAACGTAACATCGCCTTCAATGATACCTATATTTGCCCTCCAATCCCAGCTTGAATATCTTTTGAGCTCCAATAAATACGGCTTCTACAGAGAGATAAAAAGAGGTTGAAATCCATTAAAGGTTGCAGCCTTGTTTTTCCGGGGCTGTTGTCTCTAATATGAAAAGTACATGATACAGGTCTGTTGCGACTTGCCTGTCACCTCGATTTCTACCTTCAAAGGAGCCCCCTGAGATGCCACGTTTTAGTTATTTCGCTTTGGTCATGACATTACTGTTTCTCTCTTCCAGTGGAAAAAACCTGCAGGCACATTGTGAAGTTCCTTGCGGGATTTATGCGGATCAGCGGCGGTTTGAAGAGATGCTGGAAGATCAGATGACGATCGCAAAGTCGATTGCCAATATCAACGGGCTGGCTGGCAAGAAAGATGGCCAGTCGGTTAACCAACTGGTTCGCTGGATCAACACCAAAGAAGCCCATGCGACCAACGTTCAGCACATTATGGCTCAGTATTTTTTGACACAACGCATTAAAGCGGATTCAAAAGATTACAGTAAAAAACTGGCAGCCGCTCATGCCGTCATGGTCGCTGCAATGAAATGCAAACAGAACACAACTCCCGAAGTTGGCATTGCGTTAGAAAATGCGATCAAGAAATTCTACGAAGCATACGAAGGGAAAAAATACGGCGCTGAAAACAGTCATTCACGTCGATAATGAGTAATCGATTGTGACAAAGAAAAAGCTCAGGCATTTGCCTGAGCTTTTTCTGTTTACCTCTCTTGATAATTATTTCTTCGGTTGTTTGTGGGCTGAGTGGTGATCTTTGGAGAGGGGTTTGAGGGAATCGAGTCCACGGATTTCGAATGTTAGTCCTTCTTGTTCGAAGTCCTGTTTCATTTCTTCCAGCTTTTCCATCACGCTGTGATCAACCAGTTTCACACCAGAAACATCGATGATAAGATTCCTGCGTTGCCCCATGCCAAGTTGGACAATTTGTCTGCGGAACGGAATCCAGTTACTGAACACTGCTGATTCCCGGGCGATAATGATACTCGTTTTGTCATCGATATTTTCAACATCAAGATAAGGGCGAAACAGCGATTTGATGGAAACTCCATTGATAATATGAATGATCATTTTCAGGACAATACCAATTGCAATTCCGATCAATAAATCCGTTGCAAGAACTGCAATGAGTGTCGTAACAAAAATCAGCAGTTGCTCCATGCCGATGCGATACACCTGCAGAAACTCGGAAGGATGAGCCAGGCGGTAGCCGGTAAAGACCAGCATTGCAGCGAGTGATGCTAAGGGAATCATGTGTAAAATCGTGGGAATTAACGCAACGCAAATGAGCAGAAAGATGCCGTGCCAGAGGTCTGCAAAGCGGGTGCGGGCACCGTTATCGATGTTTGCCTTACTTCGCACAATCTCGGAAATCATCGGCAACCCACCAACTAATGAAGAACAAAGATTACCCGCCCCAACTGCGATAATATCTTTATTCATATCTGTTTTACGCTTCCACGGATCGAGCAAATCAACCGCCTTGGCAGAAAGCAGGGACTCCAGTGAACCGATAATGAAAAACAGAAAGACCCACTTCCAGGCTTTTACTTCTGCCAGTGCAGAAAATTCGGGGTACGTAATTTCGTCGAACATGCCGAAAACTCGCTTAGGCATTTTGACGAGAAATCGTTCACTTAGCTGATATTGGTGTTCTTGCAAAATATAAGAATGTTCGTGCATCAGGTCAAAAAACATTCCCATCGGGATCGCTACAAGTAACACTGCCATCGGTGAGGGGATCACTTTGAGTGGTCCAAGCTTCTTGGAAAGGGGAGGCCAGATAAACATAATCAGAATACTGACAATCCCGATGACTGCGATCGCGGGATTTGCTTCAGCGATGTAATGCGGGAACTCACTAAGCATTTCGAGTGGTTCGCCAGATGCCGAAACACCAAGTGCAACAGGAAATTGTTTGATGATAATAATGACGCCAATCGCGGCGAGCATTCCATGAACGGCTGCGAGTGGAAAGAATTCGACAAGAATACCCGCGCGGAAAAAACCGAAGATTATTTGCATCACCGCAGCAGCGACCCCAACAGCAAGAGCTGCTTTGTACGCGGTCATATCGGCTGCATCCCAACCGCCCGTCATCCCGTTACCACCGAAGTCTTCGATGCAGCCGATTGCAATGACAATCAACCCGGCAGCCGGTCCTTTAATGGTCAATTCAGAATTACTGATAAAAGTGGCTAAGATCGCACCGATGATCGCAGTAAATATTCCTGCAATGGGTGGATATCCACAAGCCAGCGAAATCCCCAAGCACAACGGTAGCGCGATCAGAAAAACGAGCAATCCGGAAATGAGATCGTTTTTCATGTACTTGGTAAAGCCGGCAAGATTGCCTCGTGGGACTTCGGTTTGTTGAGATTCTGGTAAGCTGTTATCTGACATGAGTGGGCTCCAGTTCCATTTTAATAATTGCGAGGAGGTAGGTCAGACTGTGCCTGACAAAGGTCGATTCCTCGATAGTATTGTTCCTATAAACTCATCAGGGGAAATAAGATTCCGTCAGGCACAGCCTGACCAATTTTAATTTTCAGTTGTTTTGTAAAGTTTTGACGGTTCTATTTTTACATGCCGGTGGGCAATGAGTTCTTTTGCTGCGTGATACCGCGAGGCGACGCCAGGTTGTGGGATTAAGCCGCCTCCGATGATCAATAATGTTAATGTGAGAACTGCGAATCTCTCCTGCGGTCTGGCGTTAAGAGAAATGGACGCCACGTGCCGGGTGCCTGTGAAGATGCGAAAGTAGGCGTGCATGATTGCGATACCATTCAACGCAGCAGCTACTACAACGACCATTCCAATAAACGGATAAACTTCGACTGCCCCTTCGACAATCAATTCCATGCCGATGAATCCAATTGTGCCGGGAAAGCCAATCGAACCGAGTCCTGTCAGCAGAAACAGCCCTGCGAATGTTGGCATGTGTTCGTAAAGCCCGTGATATTTCGACAGTGAAAGACGTCCCATCCGGGCTTCAACTGATCGAAGCGTCAGGCCAAAACCACCCAGCGATAACCCGACTGAAATCCAGATGCAAAGGGCGCCGGTCAGACCAATCGGTGTCAACAACTCTAACCCGACCAGTACTAACGAGGAGTGACTCAAAAAGAGATAACAGAAAAAGCGGCGAGAATCTGTTTGAACGAGCGCCATCCCTGCTGCATAAACGGCTGTAAAAAGTGAAACGAGTGCAATACTTTGCAACGCCCAGGGCGGGGCAATCGGCAGTACGATTCGCATAATCATGTAGGCGCCAGTCATTGGGGTTACAAATAATAACGCGGTCCCAAAAGCTGCTTTTTCAAACAGATCGGTCATCCAACAATGGACCGGGACAATACCACTTCGAAGTAACCCGGCTGCGGTTAACATTCCTCCGCCGATGATCGCAAACCTGCTCGTCGTATCAGGAATGCCAGCCGCATCTTTGGGGACAAGCCACCAGCCGACGATGGACAGCCCAATAAACAACCCCATGTGTAAGGTATAAACGCCTGTGGAATGTTTACGAGATTTCATTTCTAACCAGGGAGGAATTGTTGCCAGCGACATCAGGACAATAATCATCCAGGGATCTCTGCAAGAGAGCGTTGCGATTAAAATTCCCTCTGAAAACAATGCCCCTGCGAGTGAAAACCGTCCCAATTTAGTGCGTAATGTTGAAAGCACCATCATTAAAACCAGCAGAGCAGCCAGTGGTAACAGCGGAGCATTGAGTTCATCGATAACGAAGATATCCCGATGAAAGATTGTTTCGAGGATATCCCAATGGTCATGCGCTTCAAAAATACGAAGCGTCATAAAATCGATCCATTCGCCCAATG
>JAJRTM010000598.1 GCA_024278285.1 Planctomycetota bacterium | reverse complement strand
GGGTTCTGGGTAATCAATGTTCCATTGCCATCCATCAGGTTGTTTTCAACGAACAGGTTCGTCAGGGTAGAATCCAGAAGCTGGAAGTTAATCCCGTTTCGACCATTGTTGTTGAGTGTATTGTCAACAATATTCAAATTCGTAATAGGAGCTGTATCTGCACTGACCATAATTCCGTCAAACAGGTTCCCGTTGATAATACTATTGCGAATATCGAAGTTATTCAGAGTTGTGTTTTCGAGATCAAGCAGAATCCCCTGGTCCAGGTTATCCGTTACTTCTGCGTTATAGATACCGCTGTTGGAGCCGGCTGCGAAGGTCGCACCGCTTCTCAAACGAACTAAGATTCCGTTTCCATCAGTTGTTGGTTCGCCATCTTGTCCGTTTCGTCGGAACTGATTCAGCGTGTTGTAAACTCGCGTGGTCTGATCAGCAGGGTCTGTTAACGTATGGTCGAATGCAGAAGCTGGATCACCCACTTGGATCGCAAGCGAGCTGCTGTTGTCACCATAGATAAACAACCCGTTCAGACCGTTATCGTTGTACTCACTTGGCGTGGTCCCATTAACCAGTCCCGTAACAGGATCAGTTGTGAACAGACCGACCATTGGGCTGCTCATGATTAATGTGGAATTGTTGCGAGCTTCCAAGATGGCCCCGTTACCGAAGTTGAAGTTCGATTTGTGATCATCAGGTGAAGAAAGCTCCAGAATACTTCCTGCACCAATGGCTCGCCCACGGAAACCGAATTCGTTCCCCAGTGGCGTAGGCACCACGGCCAGGAATGGATTCTTTACAGGAGGCATCAAATCGGGGTCACCGAAGTTAAGCCCAAGCACGTACGGGTTATTATAAGAAGTATCGTTGCCAAACACGGTCGCCCGGAAAATACCGCCATCGCGTGCTTCCAGGTTCATTCCGTTTTTGTTGCCGACAATATCGAAGACGTCTGAATTTTGGATGACAGTCGTTCCAACCAGATCGATATCACCGTTGATATCCTGAGCAGTAAAGCTATTGGTTACTTCTCCTGCTGCATTAACAGTTTGCGTGCGGAAGTATTCTAACTCGCTTAAGTTGGTTTTGTTGCGGGCAATGTGCAAGTGGTTAACAGGATTATTGGGACTAAGCCCTGCTGCAATCGCATCGTAAGGTGTCGCTGCATGAACTGTTGGTGATTGATGGTTCGCCGGATCGTTCGTTGCGATGTTGGAAGGATTATTAGAAATAATCGTTGCCCCGACACTGTCTGCAACAATGTTGAAGGCAATACCAATATCATCATCACCCAGGATACCATCCATATCGTTATCTTCAAAGACATCAATCACGCCATCGCCGTCGAGGTCTTCGCCGATATCCAGCTTTCCGTTGCCGTTGAGATCTTCTGTTCCGCCCGGAACGCCACCAGGTGTGTCGAGTACGCCATTGTTATCAATATCTTCACCGAAGATGTTAAACGCAAGGTTATCTTCAAACTGTAACCCCAATGCACCACCAGATTGATAGATGTTGATACCGGAGTTCGAATTGAACCCGTCTCCTTCAACACGGTTCAGCAGAATCGTGCCCAAGCTGTCTCCTAAACTGGTCAGGTAAACGCCATGCACTGCGTTACGAATTAAGTTACTGTTAATATCGAACCCGGTTACCCCAGTTCCTTGTGCAGGATCCAGAATATTCCCGGTGACAATACCGTTGTTACGCCTGTTCGGCTGGTTCGGATTAGTTGCTTCAATGACAAATCCGGATACTTCTGTTCGGGAAGTACACGCAACCGAGAAACTATTATCAATCGTGACAACAGCATGCGGTCTGGTTGAAACAACCGTTGTTTGATTAGCGAGAATCGGTCGAGGGTCAGCAGTCGGATTGAAAATCGTTCCGACTAAAGAAGATCCATCCGGCAAGACGCCACTGCCGGGAATACCGAAGTTTAATCCGGTTCCTAATCCGGTCACATCAGCGGTAACGCGATGCTCGGCGTATCTGATAATTTATCTGCCGTTGGGATCAAGATCACGAACAAGCCGCCCTGTTGAAGCGAGCAGTCGTTGATTTTCAACAATCGTCATTCCCGATGTCAGGTTGTTCATGAAGTTGTTTCCAGGAGTAACTGCTCCCGGTCTGACCAGTACAATATCGAACTCTGCTTTCTGAGCCCCAGTCAACGCGTTCCAGGCATCGGTCCCGTTGAATGGATTTTCAATGCTTCCATCACCCGCAGCAACAACTCCTGCAATATCATCTGGAATAAGATTTGCCACCAGAATCGGCGAGCCATCTGAAGCATTAAGCAGCGGTACAGAATCGTTAATCGCAAACCGTTGGACACTGATATTGTATTTTCGTTCGTCAGGACGAAGCAGGTAATCGCGGATTGATGGTTGTCGCAAAATTCTTCTCGCACGACCATCTGGCAAGTTAACAAGCAAACTCAACTGAGCATTCGCACCGAAAACATTATCGTTTCGATAACGGAATCCCATGTTAATATCTTCGGTTAACTGAGCATCCGCATTGAACATCCAGCCGATGCCGTCTTTGCCCGCATCAGCCCAGTTGTAGTAAGCACCAGTATCCCAGTTGATTCCAAATCGACCAAGCAGGGGCATCGGGCCACCAACGGTAAAATCAACTCCATTATACGCCGTTTCCTGCGTACGTGTTCTGTTAAGGTTAATTTCGTTCCCAACCAGGAACGGTGTATTGCCAAACTGTGTGCCAATGAAATCATCCCTGTCGCCAAGAATGAAGTAACTGTTGGCACGATATCGCAAATAGCGAGATGTCATCGAGGCACTAAAACCACCTTGATGATACGTCTGGGAGTTCCCATTCACCATGTCGTACCACACAGAACTTGACCAGACACGGTCTCCCGCTGGATCGTACCAACGGCGACCAAAACCAAGGTTCATGCCTCCGTTAGAGTTGTTTGTGATCAGAGCACGGATATCTGTAAAGAACAGACTATCTGGCGTGGTCATCATCGGAATGAAGGCACCGAAGTTTGTGTAGCCATCGTCGTAGCCTTGCAAGCCGCCAGCACGAGTATCCAGACGATACTGCACGGTGAAAATATTATCGCGTGACATGCGATACCCGGTTGCCCCAGGGCCCGAAGAAACAGGCTCATCGTAATAGACCGAGCGAGCCGGCAAGTTGGGAGCATTACCACCCCCAACGGTCGCTTGACCGGCTCCTTCGTCTGACCCGATTACATGCGGGACAGGTTGCGGATTGGATGGTTGTGGATCAACGGGTTGATCTGACAATCGTGTTTGCCCCGCGGGTGCCTCATCAAATGCTTGAAGAGGTTCCGTTGGTACGCAAAGCGCCAAAGTTGTCGTGACACAGGCAAGGAAGAATTTCATGGATGGCTCCAGCGTCATGCTGACTGAATCCTACATTGGTCTGAAATCTACTCCGCAACTTGCGAAATTGATCTCCAGATGAAAGAATGGTCTCGTACAAAACAAATCGATCCACAGACCATCAACGCAAAGAGAAATTCTCCGCCGCGCAGATAGTCTGTACCGATTCTGCCGGAAGTGGCAGTTATTCTGAAAGTTCGGAACATTCACATCCTAAAGTTGAGAAGAATCGTTCCAATCGTGATAACTTAACCGGATGTATCGATTATGCACTTTCCTTGAAACCATGACTTATTATCCGTAACATACTACAGTCATTACCGTTACGCTATTTTCTTGACGAAATCACATGCACGTACGTCCATTCAGCTACCCGTCATTTTTTCCTGTGACTGTCCACCAATTTGAGATGGAGGACTCATAGTCCAGAGTTGAGAGGATGGGGAAAATATGGAATCCAGGAGCCCCATCTTTTGTGGTGATTGGATTGGATACACATTGACAATGTCATCTGTAGAAACGAAATCGGGTGCCACGGCTCTGTGAGCCGTGCAAACTGAAAACCAAGCTTGATTTTAACGTAACTATTCAGCGACGTTTAGTTTCTATAGGAATTTAGGGTGTTGGTAGGGTCCGCTATTGCGGACCACCGCACGAAGTAGGGAGATCCACCTTCCATCGTGGTCCGCGGGTAGCGGACCCTACGCCAAAGCTGAATTGTTATATTTTCTGAATGAACAAAAGTTCTCTTGGATAATCTCTGTCTTCGTTACATTCTTTATGTCTCCCACTTTACCAGAGAGGATTTACTTCCATGATCACTAGACCAATCAGGCTCTTTTCTGTCATTCTTTGTTTGGCAATGATCGCCAGTGGCAGTCTGCTGGCAGCTCCCGTTTCTCAACAGAAAAGCGAGTCACCTGGCTTGCGTGCTGCTTTTATCGAGAAGGATATCACCCCGGAAATTGGCATGGAGTATCCCGGAGGCTACGGCAAAGTTTATCATCGTAAATTGCATGATCCCTGCAAAGCGAGAATTGGCGTCTTTAACGATGGTGATCTCAAGCAGGGGAAAACCGTGGTCGTGGTCAGTCTTGATACTGCTTTCATCCGCAAGCCGCAGGTTCTGGCGATGCGAACACGCATTGAAAAAGCAACCGGTATCCCCACAGGAAACATCCTTATCCACGCGACTCATTCACATTCCTCGGGACCAACAGGAATGGTGCTGCCGGGGGAATACGATCATGCTTCGCCGTTCATTCAGGAACTTGCCTACAAAAAATCGAGTGGTGCTGTTCCGAAATACCTCAAACTGGTAGAAGATCAGGTTGTCGCAGGGGTTACCGAAGCTTGGGGAAAACTCGCTCCCGTCTCTTTCGATGTTGATCGAGGCTATGAAAATCGTGTTGCATTCAATCGTCGTTTTTTGATGAAAAACGGCATGACTGTCACACACCCGCGGGCAGGAAACCCAGATATTGTCAAACCGGCTGGTCCGATCGATCCGGAAGTGGGTGTGCTGGGCGTCTTCGATGAAAAAGGAAAACTGCAAGGCTGTATCATCAATTATGTCTGCCATGCAACAACAAACCCAGGAGGCATTTCTGCCAATTACATCTACTATGTAGAAAAAGCAGTCCAGGGAATGTTTGGGAAAGATGTTGTGGTCCTCTTTCTCGCTGGAGCATCAGGGGATGTGACCCAAGTCGATAACCAGAACCCCAAAATCCCCAAGCGAGGCGAAGCGATGGCAGCCTTTGTGGGTGGGCGAATTGGCGCAGAAGCAGTTAAAGTGTTATTGGGAATGGATTTGGGAACAGTTTGCGTGATCGAGGCCCGCCAGAAATTCCTGAAAATCCCGCGTCGAAAACCGCGTCCTGCTCATTTAGAACTTGCTCGCAAGCAAGTTCGCATGAAATACCCGAAAGAAATTGATGCAACAACGTGGACGTTCGCCAAGGAAACAGTCATGCTCGATGCACTCATTCAAGCAACCCCGATTGTTGAAGCTGAAATTCAGGCTTTGCAAATTGGGCCGCTGGTCATTGCGACTGTTCCCGCAGAATACTTTTGTCAATATGGCTTGGATATCAAAAAAGGTTCACCGTTTCCATTCACCTTTATTGCTTCGCTAAGCAACGGATGCGTTGGCTATGTTCCCACGCTGGAAGCGTTCGGCGCTCATGGTGGCGGTTATGAAACGCGCCTTTCGAGTTATAGTAACTTGGAGATAACAGCCGGAAATACTTTTGCGGAAACAGCGATCAACTTAACACAACAATTCAAACCCGGTTCTGTTCCCGAAGCCCCCGCGATTCCTAAATTCAAAGGTACTGCCTGGAGATACGGCGACAATCCCCCGCAAGTCGACTGATATCAATCCACTTGCTAAGCTTCCTGTCAGAGACAAGCGAAGAAGACAGATTCGGGTCATGAGACTGATAACGAACAATTATCGAATTGTCCCAGCGCGGCATAGCCGCAGGCCAAATGATTTACGTTTACCACTAAGCATCGGTCGAACAATTACTGTCGGGTTTATCTATTTTGTTTGGCCAAAGGCCTCTTTCACCATAGCCTGGGGCAACGCCCCAGGTGAAGGGACACGATACCTCTTTTTGGCTGAAAGCCATAAACACAAGCATTGAATATGGCTTTCAGCCAAAAGGTTGACGGCTCATCTCTTCCTGGGGCGTTGCCCCAGGCTATGATGGTTTTGGCCTTCAGCCAAGAAAACAGAGCATCGAAGATACGACAGTTATTGTTTGGGCGATGCTAAGGCACGAAGACACAAAGAATATTTTTGGGGAACGGTTCGTTTAACGGCAAGCCGAAGGCGACTGCGTAAACCGGTTTGTTTGTTTGGCTGGAAGGTATCGAACCGCGAATAAACACCAATGATCGCGAATCAATTTCAGGGAATGTATCTGTTCTATTTTTCTTGGTGCCTTCGAGCCTTTGTGGTGAAAAATAACAATAAGAGGTGACTGGGACATCGATACTTAACCCGTACGGCTCATTGAAGTTATACTCTCGTCTTGAAATAAATTGCGATCCGTTCGTAAACTTTTAACGTTAGTAGCATAAAATCCCTTTGTCTGGGTTCTTCGTCAATCAAGTCTTTTCCCAAAACTATTTTCATCAACAAATAAGTATCAATAAATAAGTATCAATACCGTGAGTGACTCCATTATCAAACCGCAGACGCTGCGAGGTTTCCGAGACTTTATTCCCGAGATGATGATTCCCCGCCTGCAACTGATGGAGCAGGCAAGAACTGTTTATTCTCATTACGGTTTCAGCCCCATCGATACCCCAGCGCTCGAATACAGTAAAATTCTACTCGGCAAAGGGGGAGACGAATCGGATAAACAACTCTTCCGATTCATCGATCAAGGCGACCGAGATGTCGCGATGCGGTTCGATCTGACTGTCCCTTTTGCGAGATTTGCTGCCCAGCATATCCCTCAGTTGGGAACGCCGTTCAAGCGGTATCACATCGCCCCGGTCTGGCGAGGCGAAAGGCCTGCTCGTGGGCGTTATCGTGAATTCCTGCAATGCGATTTCGATACCATTGGCACCGAATCAATCGCTGCAGATATCGAAACAGTGCTCGTCATT
>JAJRTM010000597.1 GCA_024278285.1 Planctomycetota bacterium | reverse complement strand
TCAAGAATATACAAAACAGTTCGCGCACGCAGATTCGCCCACACAGCCCGGTCAACGCTTTTTTCCCCGATAATCGGCAGTTCCTTCACAATCCGAAACTTCCCCTTCTTTTCGAGGTCGCGGAAGTCGTGCATTGTCATCAAATGCAAATTCGGCGTGTCGTGCCAGTCGTAAGGGAGTTCCGCAGTGATCGGCGCCCGACCAGAAAATAACACTTGCAACCGAATTTTCCAGAATGCAAAGTTCGGTATAACAACCAACACCTTCTGGGCGACTCGCAATATCTGCTCTAAAACTTCAACCGGATAACGAAGTTGTTGTAACGTCTGGCTCATCACTGCGAAATCAAAAGAGTTATCCGGAATGTTTTGAAGCCCTTCGTCCAAATCGCCACGCACAACGGGTACGCCCCGCTGTAACGCGCGCAGGAATTCTTCGTCATCCAGTTCGACTCCCTGAATCGCACATTGATGTTCCTGCTGAAGAAGTTTTAACAATCGACCATCGCCGCAGCCTAAATCGATCACTCGCGAACCAACCGGAATTTCCCGTTTGATAATTTCATCGGTAATGGAAACCGTCGGATCAGCCATGCAGAATCGCTTGGGACGCAAATGCTCCAAGCCGGCTGGCAGCCGATTTGGCTTGAGTGGAGATTGTTTCTTTTGAGTTTCCATCACAAAAACATAACAAATCCCACTGCCCGAGGCGAGTCGGCAGGAGAATGAATTTTCGAGTGATGTTGATCAAGCATAACCAGCCAAGCAGATTCTGGCGAAATAGATGCGTTTACCCGATGACCCATTACCATTGGCGCGGTCGGACCGAACCTTGTACTCGCAGTGGCAGGCCCATAATTCTCAGGAAACCTTCGGCGTCATCCTGATTATACGAACCGCCTCCTTCCATGCTGGCGATTTCGTCGATGTACAACGAGGTCGAACTTTCCCAACCGGCTGCTCTGCAATTTCCTTTATACAAGGCAACAGTTACTTCGCCGGTGACAGGTTTCTGGGTCTCTTTAATGAACGCCATTAGTGCATCCATTTTCGCAGTGTACCAGAATCCATAATAAACCATCTCCGCCACTTCCGGGGAGAGGCGATCCCGCAAGTGGGTTAAATCCCGGTCGAGTGTCATCTGTTCCATCGCCAAGTGAGCCGCATACAAGACAGTCATTCCCGGTGCTTCGTAAACGCCACGCGATTTCATTCCGACATACCGATTTTCAATCATATCGATACGCCCCACACCATGCTTGCCCGCAATCTGATTCAGTTCGCTGACCATTTCAAACGGCGATTTCTTTTCCCCATTGATGCTGATCGGAACGCCGGCTTCAAAACCGATTTTCACTTTCTCTTCGGTATCAGGTGCTTCCTGCGGCGAAACCGTCATGCCGAAATCAATCGCATTCACGCCATCAACCAGCGGGTCTTCCAGCGAGCCGGCTTCGTAGCTGATGTGCAAACAGTTTTCATCAGAGCTATACGGTTTGGAAGCGGTCGCTTTGACCGGGATATTTTTGTCCGCACAGTAAGCAAGCATTTCGGTTCTGCCGGGAAACAGATCGCGAAATTCCTGCATCCGCCACGGCGCGATTGTTTTGACGGTCGGGTCAAGAGCCTCCGCTGCCAGTTGGAAGCGACATTGATCATTCCCCTTGCCGGTCGCCCCATGCACAAACGCAACCGCGCCAATTTCACGCGCTCTTTCCAAACACGCTTTGGAAATAATCGGCCGGGCAATCGATGTTCCCAGTAGATAAATCCCTTCGTACTTCGCCTGCCATTGCAAAACAGGAAAGGCAAAATCGCGACAAAGTTCCTCGCAGACATTAGCAATTTCCGAAGAAGCAGCTCCAATATCAATCGCCTTTTGCATAATCGCAGACCGGTCTTCGCAAGGCTGGCCGACATCCACATACAGGCAATGAACTTCGTACCCCTTGTCCTGCAACCATCCGACCAAAACCGATGTATCCAAACCGCCACTGTAGGCCAATACGACTTTATCTTTACTCACTGTATTTCCTTTAACGTAGGTCAGGCTGTGCCTGACAAAATACTGTCTGATTTTACGAGCTACACTCTATAGCATCGGAAGCACTTTTTCCATGATCGTTTTCCCAATATTCAGCGAAGCCGTTGCCGCCGGGGAAGGGGCGTTCAGAACGTTGATGGTTCGTTCATCCGCTTCGATCAGAAAATCATCCACCAGTTCCCCATTTGAAGTAACCGCCTGAGCACGCACCCCGGCTGGAGCAGGCACCAAATCGCTGGCTTGTATTTCGGGAACAAGCTTTTGCAGCTCTTTCACAAAAGCCGCTTTGGAAAATGACCGCCACATTTCACCCAGGCCAGCGTTCCAATGCTTCCAGCTCATCTTCAGGAATCCAGGGAACGTCAACGATTCAACTAAATCTTTACAGTTGATTTGAGTTTTCGTGTACCCTTCACGCGAAAACGCCAGCACCGCATTTGGCCCACATTCAACGCCTCCCTGAATCATACGTGTAAAGTGAACCCCCAGAAATGGAAATTGCGGATCGGGAACCGGGTAAATTAAATTGCGACAAAGATGTTTTGCCTTCGATTTCAAATCGTAATACTCACCACGAAACGGAATGATTTTTGTTTTCACATTCGCCCCGCAAAGTTTT
>JAJRTM010000051.1 GCA_024278285.1 Planctomycetota bacterium | reverse complement strand
TCCCTGTCCGGGCTTCTGGCAAGCACCGAGTCCTTTGCACTCTCCCCGCTTTTCTGCCAGTTTTTCGGCTTCGTTTTTCAGCATTTCCTTCAACTCATCCATGATTTTCTTCTGAGCTTTGGCATCGCCGGGCATTTGCAGTTTTCCGTTTTTTGCCATCTTTTCCAACATCTGCTTCATCTCTTCAGACATCCCCTCCATTGAACCATTAAGGGCTTTGCGAGCCATCGATTGCAGATTCTCTCCCATCGCTTTTTCAAACTGTTCGAGTTGCTCTGCAGATATTTCGCCGTTGTTTGCCATTTCGGACATCAATTCCTCCAGGGCGCTGCTGGCGGATTCAAGGCCGCGCTCGTTTTTCTCCCACTTCATCTGCATTTGCTGACGCAGAAAATCAGCCGTCTCCCACTGCTCGTGGGTCAAAGGTTGATCGTGCGTTTGTTCTGCAAATTTTTCGAGTTCCTTTTTCAATTCCTCTTTTTCCGACTCCTCTAAAACATCGGCTTCTTCAAGTGTTTCGAGAATCGCTTCCAGCTCCTCAGCCGCCTGTTGCGAAACTTTTGTTGGGCTGGCAACCAGAATGGAACTTTCTCGTACCGGAATAACACAGGTGATGATTGCAAAAGCAAGGGGTAGCGCCAGCAGCGAAACAAAACGCCTGGGGCGAATTTTAGGTAAACTGTTTTTCCATAATGTTTCTATTTGAGGCAGATGTGTTTGCCATTGCTCATCGGGGGTTTCGCTGAGTGTCATTAACAGCCCACCTGCATCCAGTTTCTGATCCAGCATCGCGGTTGCTTCGGTGCGAGTGAAACGATGAAGCTTCGTTTTCCGCCAGGCCCAAACTGGAATCACGGGCAGCCCCGCAAAAATCCACAATGTATGAGGCCACCAGGCAGGCACGAATAACTTCACAAGCAGAATGGCGCAACCAACAACGATAAAGTAGAAAGCAAGCGCGTCCGCACAATCTCCCAGAAACTGCCCCCATTGCAGGCGTTTCCAATGGCGAAAAATCCATCGCTGTGAATCCGGCATCATTATTCTCCCGGCGGTAAATTACACAAATCAATTTCAACAAAGTAAAAACGGGAAGAGATCCATCAATTCTAAAGCCACTATATAAGTGGCAGTTCAAAACGGAACAGAGACCAATTAACCCAGCATGGCTGGTTCATTCTGATAGCCGTAACCAAATTGATATTTTTCGATAGTTTGCGTGCCATTCGCAAACTTTTACTGTTAGTAATACGAATTTCTTTGGGGAACTTCATCTCAAACTGTAGGATGGCGTGCTTGCACCCATCAAATACGCTTTGCCAGTTCATTAGTCTGATGCCGGTGAATCAATGACAGAATAATAACAGATTACCTCTCCAATTTTCATTGAACGCAACTCGGCACGCGAAGATGGGTGCAAGCACGCCATCCTACGACGAACGATTAAGTGGTAATTCAAAACGGAGCACAGACATTCCTGGACTCCCCGAGAATGAATATTCCCTACTGAAAGTACGTGTATTGTAAGCAATTCGTTCATGAAATTCCGCCAGAATGCCGCATTTTTTCAATAACGACCGTAAAACCTTTGTCATGGTTTGGCCCAATTCACAAAATAACCTGCATTCGTAGTCGAATGAATTGTATTCCCACGTAATAATAAGCAAAGGACTGGAAACCATGACTGAAGATTGATTCGCGTTTATTTGCGGTTCGATACTTTTCAAATCATGCAAACCGGTTTACGCAGTCGCCTTCGGCTTGCCGTTAAACGAAGAATTCCCATACACTTTTCTTCTTTGTCTCTTCGAGCCTTAGGGGTAATCATAATTTTGGTCGCGACTAAAAGCCGCGCTGTTTTGATCCGATGCTTTCCTCATGCGATTACGTTTACTTGAAATTGTGACGATTTTGATGCTTGCCATCGAGATGCTGTTGACTCGCCAATTGTGGGGAACATCGCACGCTTATCCGCGTATCCCTTTTTTCAGCGGGTTGACCAACATGCCGGGCTGGCTTGAATGGGCGGGACTTGTTTGTGTGATGATTGCTGCCGTTTTGGTTGCCCGGTCGTGGTTCATAAAAAAAGAGAGTCTCAACATCTCACGAACCGCCTGGATAATTCTGGGGATCGGCTTGATCTGGCTCGTGCTGTTCGATCAACACCGATTTCAAACATGGATTTGGCAGGCAATTCTGTATTCGTTTTGTCTTGGGGTGATGCAGCGCGAGCAGTCACTCAAATGGATGCGGCTGATAACGATTGGCATCTACTTTTATTCTGCGGTTTCCAAACTGGATGCTTCCTTTCCGAATTCATACGGGCAAACCATTCTGGCTGGTTTGTTGCAGGCGATACACCTTCAGCCAAGTTGGTCGGAGCAGGCTCGCTGGTGGATCGTGCTTTGCTTTCCTCTGTTTGAACTTCTCCTTGCGATTTTATTGCTCATTCCACGGACTCGTTTTATCGGCTTGCTCTTCAGTTATCTCATGCACATCGCGCTATTCCTTGCACTCGGTCCCTGGGGGTTGAATCATCAAACACCGGTTCTGATGTGGAATATCTTTTTCATCGTGCAAAACAGTATCCTGTTCTGGCCCGCTCGAAATAAAATAAATCCTCAAGCATTAGAACAGCCACCCGCCCCTTCAAATGAAACGAAACGTTGGCCCGCTTATGCGATGACGCTGCTTCTGATTTTTCCGGCTACCGAGTGGTTCGATGTTTGCGACATCTGGCCCGGCTGG
Source organism: Planctomycetota bacterium (assembly GCA_024278285.1). Lineage (GTDB taxonomy): Bacteria > Planctomycetota > Planctomycetia > Planctomycetales > Planctomycetaceae > Rubinisphaera. The sequence goes on along the minus strand of JAJRTM010000051.1, from coordinate 4,912 downwards.
GGATTGTATTCTGCCCACGGGGCGAGAGTGACATTTTCGGTTGATGAAACCGAAGTGGAGAAAATCCCCGAACAGATCAGACACCTGCTCGCTGCTCCGGTGTTTGAACATTCGTGGAGAAAGCTCGATTGCCATCGTTTCTCGTTTGAAGAAACAAATTCACCGAGCTACCCTGAAGATCGAACTCAACTCGCGGTCGCGATGACGTTAATCAGACGATTCGATCTACAGAAAATAAAAGTCGTGCATCACAATACCGCCAACCGCTTAACGGGAAAGCGAGAATTGACAGAACTGAATACCATGCAAGATCTTGAAAAGTTCTCCCAACGATTTTTCTTCAATACGAAACCGAGATAGACGTTAACCCGTGACATTGAGGGAGAGGGTTGAATTAAAATAAGTGTTGCTTGAAAATAACTTCCTCGGGTTGCTGCGCAACACAGACAACCCTGAACGGGATTGTCTGTGCTACCCGTTGCAAGAAAGAACTGTCGTGATTTTTGAGTCGTGGCTTGGCATGCTTGCCTCATCAAACATCAAATACGTTTTCCATCACAATCGTTTAACGGCAAGCCGAAGGCGACTGCGCAAACCGGTTTGTTTGATTGGAAGGTGCCGAACCGCGAATAAACGCCCATTAACGCGAATCATTTTTCTTTTTTCTTGGTGGCATTGCTAGAAACGCTTGTTTTGAGAGCCGTAGCAAAAACTGTAGCTTGAAAATTTACGCAAGGCACAAAAAAGAGTTTTTGTTGATTCATTTGACGTAACAATTCAGAGGAGGGTGGCTCGGGTCAGATTGTTATTTGAAAGGCTTGAATAGTTACCATTTGACATAAATAATGTCGTTGTTATTTGAGTGGCATTTTTATTGATCTGTGTTTAATCCGTGTTCATCCGTGGCTCTTTTTCTTTCAGCCATTAAGTCCTGAGAAGAACCTACAAAAAAGATCTTTCCATGAAATCATTTAGAACTTTTTTGTGGGAGTTTTGGTTGTTTGGATTGAAGCAGGCTTCTGCTTCGTTGTTTGGTGGTTTTTTGCTGGCGATGGTTTTGATCACGAAGTATTGGTATCCGCTGGAGGGGTATCTGTATCGGTACGATTTTTTGCTGATTTGTGCGGTCGGTTTTCAGTTATTGCTGTTGGCTTTTCAATTGGAGACGGCTCGCGAAGCGGTTGTGATTTTGTTGTTTCATCTGGTCGCGACCGGGATGGAAGTCTTCAAAACATCGGATGCGATTCAATCGTGGAGTTACCCCGGCGAATTCCGAATAGGCATTGGCAATGTCCCTTTGTTTGCCGGGTTTATGTATTCTGCGGTGGGGAGTTATCTGGCGAGAGTTTCCCGCATTTTTGAATTTCGCTACAACTATTATCCGCCACAAAAATGGACGGTGCTGTTTATTGCTGCGATTTATTTGAATTTCTTCACGCACCATTTTTTCTACGATGCGAGAACACCTTTGTTGATTGGTTCGGTACTTTTGTTTGGAAAAAGCTGGGTTCATTTTCGCATGGATCGGGTTCATCGTAAGATGCCGCTTTTGATTGGCTGCCTGCTGGTTGCGTTGTTTATCTGGTTTGCAGAAAACATTGCAACGTACTGTAAAATATGGGTTTATCCTTCTCAGAATGGAATTTGGGAGATGGTGCCGTTTTCTAAGTTGATTGCCTGGTACCTGCTGATGCTGCTTAGTTTTGTGCTGGTGAATCTGGTTAATAAACCGAAATTGATCAGAGACAGTTCGGGGAAATAGCGGCATCTTTTGCAAGCCAATCCTTGCTTTCTGGTTCACTCTGTAGTGCAATGGGGGAATTGTTCGATGTTGTTTTTCAGGATAAAGTGAATTGCTTAATTTTTTAATCACCCTTGCTGTTGATGCCCCTGTTGTTCCCGAGCAGTTCCCCGAGCAGAAGGAATTTTCTGAAGGTAGGGTTTCGTTGATGATCGCTTTGCTTTTGGGGCTGGCGATTTCGTATGGTGTCGGAAAAATTGTTGTTGCATTACTTCGCAGTCGCCATTTTGATGAGCTGTTTACTCCCCCCTGGAGGCCCGCGTTCAATAAGCAGGAATCGGAGCGGTGGAGTGCATCGGTTATTGTCAGTTGGGTCGGTTCAGTCACTGCGATGATCCTTCTCATTTGGGGATATTCGCAATACCGCGGCTATTCCCATCCATTCATCGAACAGATGATGTATCTTTGCGGGCAAGCGTGGATGCTGCTACTTACCATTTTGGTTGCCTTGGGAATTGCCAAGGTCGTTGCAGCCGCGGTCCTCTCCATCTTTAAGAATCAAACAGTTCGCAGGCAACTGGAATTGTTTTGCCCTCATGCTCCTCATGTTGATGAAAAGAAAGAGGCTGCTCAAGAATCAACAAGCGAAGTGGCTGTTTCAGAAAAGGGAGTGGATGATTTCGATTCGCCGGAAACGAGTCTTTCATCCGTTCAGAAGAGCATCGCCCAATTTGCAGAGGAACCTGTTGAAGAGTCTTCAGCAGAAAAAGAGAACCGAACGGAAGCTGTCCCGGAAAAGAGGAAAGCAGAAAATACGGAAGCGTTTGCAGACACCATTGCCCGGCTTGTCGGCCTTCTTATTTATCTAATTGTATTTCTACCCGTGTTTATGGTTGCTGCGGAAATTTGGAGTTGGTCAGATACGAGTAATGCGATTTCCAGCATCTGGGGCTGGCTCATTCCATTGGTCGGATTGGCTGCGATTATACTGCTCGGCTGGTTCGCATTGACAGCAGCAGTGATCGCGGTGATCCCGGCTTCACAGCGGCGTTCGGTGATGATTGGTACAACCGTGCTGGCGCTGGTCATTCTGGTGGCTAGTTACAATACGATATTCGCATTGATATTTTCTGTTGCGATTATTATTTTTGCCTGGATTACCCGGAACGATCTTCCTGATGCGCTCGCTGGATGGTATTTGAAATCTCAATCGAATCTTTCCGCCAAAACGCCTTTGGGTGCGGGGAAAATTGCTCGTGTTCAATTACTGACCAGCGATATTAAAACAGTGAATGGTTCGTTTCGAGTTCGCAATCGGCACATTTTACGTTGCTATCTCGATGGAACAATGATTACAGACTTACGAATGGTCCCGATTGATGAGACCGGGAATCCTGTCGTGTCTGAGAAGCAGGCGTCGGACGGTTCGTAGATACCTGCATTCCAAAAGCATTCTCAGTAATTTGATATCTGACCAAACAAAACGGTCCTGAATGGCGTAAATGGTGTTGAAACTGCTGGTGATAATTTTCTCTGTTTTAATCTTGCGTCTATCTTTCTACAATCCCCTATAAATTCCGGCAGCGCATCTGTCGGTATTTATCGTTCCTCCTTTATCTGACCTGCACCGTTAACGGTCAAAACAAGCCAGCCGTGCTGGGAAATTCAATGGCTCATAAAAAAAACTTCGTCTCACCTTCTGATAGCGACTATGTTCTCAGCTTAAAAACACCTGCACTGGCAGCTTTTTTGAGTTGGCTCATTCCCGGCGCTGGCCAAATGTACCAAGGGAGAACTTTCAAGGGAGTTCTGTTTTGCATCTGCATTCTGGGGATGTTCTTTTGTGGCGTTCAAATGGGAGAAGGGCGACCGGTTTACTGTTATTATGAAATGAGTGCAGATCGCATGGACAACCAGAATGGCTCTGCCAGGCGATTTCGCAATTATGGATATATCTCCCAGTTTCTGGTCGGCTTGCCCGCTCTGCCTGCTATCGTTCAGACAAAACGATTCGATTCTCCCAATAACACCAATGAACTGGATGGCCCGGTTGATGTACTCTTTGAGGGAGTCCTGCTTGGCGGCGAGGATGGTCAAATTCAGAAAGTGACTGGAGCTATAAATTTGAAACAATCTGCCGGGGTGAGAGGACCGGAAATAGAAGGCCGATTTCTGGGGACATTGCAACCCTCTGGCGAGAGAGTCGATTTGGAGTTACGGGAAAATAACTTTAACGAGGGCGGTTCTCTGGGGAGAAAAATATCAGCCGATCCGAAGCGATATATTTCGCTTGAAGTGGCGAAGGTTGTGAAAGGACCAGAAAGTTTGGGAACTGTTTTGCAAGGGACGATCCCCAGACCATTTCGCAATTGGTATCAGGTGCCGTTGCAGGATCCGCAACTTCAAGATATGAATGCACGACTGGGAAAACGCTGGGAATTGGCGATGGTCTTTACCTGGATCGCGGGGCTGCTGAATATTCTCGTTATCTGGGACGCCTACGAAGGCCCGGCCTACGATTTTCATCCTCAATCAATAGAGAATGAAGATGAGCATTCTCCTCATTCCTCTCAAGCTGAAACCCCGAATCAAAAACAAGAATTGAAACAGAAACCGCCCGTCTCGAAAGTTAAATTATGAATTTCATTCCCCATTCAATTCTCATCCTGGCTCAGTTGCCGGTGTTGTATTATATGTTTCCGCTCACCGCTGCCATTTCGCTCGTTTATAGCGCAAGTCGGTATGAAGATCCGCCAGCAATTCTTAAAAAATCGTTCCGCCTGTTTATGCAGATTACCGTTTTCATGCTCGGATTTCTCCTGTTGCTTTATGTTCTCTCTTATAAAATGTGAGGGAAATTCTACTGCGCCATTCCTATCAACCTGATCGAAGTGGAAAGACATAAAATGGCTGCTAAATTTAGTGATGTATTAGATGGGTACGAATACGCTACTTTTGATGCCGGGGGTATTAACCAGGCATTTCTTGATAAGCAAACCGGGAAGATTCATTACCATACCGATACTGGTGATAACTTCGAAGAACTTCCTGAAGACCTTGACGAGAACGATAAGTACATTGAAATTCCCCACAAGAACGATTTGAATTTGGGGAGAAATCTGGTTTTCGATTTTGCGGCGCAGCACCTGCCAGACGATGTCGATTACATCC
>JAJRTM010000596.1 GCA_024278285.1 Planctomycetota bacterium | reverse complement strand
TCCAAAACACCATATCAAGCAAATATATTTATTCTATTTTCATTCTCCCGAAGACTCCTTATGAAAAAGTTAAAACTCACTACCACGGTTGCCCTTTTCATCTGCCTGACTCATTCCTTTGTCATGGGTGATGAAACCAAGCCGGTTAAAAATATGATTCTGCCTGGCGAAGCGTTTTTGCTTCAAGGCAGGCCGATGTTTATTTTTGAGCCGACCGTGAAAACGAATAAGACGCCTCGCCCTTGGGTTTTTTATGCGGCAACGCTTCCTGCTTATCCCGATTCGCATGAAAAATGGATGCACGAACAATTTCTGAAAGCGGGAATTGCGGTAGCTGGTATTGATGTCGGTGAAGCGTACGGCAGCCCGGCTTCACAAAAATATCTGGATGCGTGTTATCAGGAAATGGTGAAACGAGGTTATTCAAAAAAGCCATGTTTACTGGGGCGAAGTCGTGGCGGCTTGTGGGTTTCAAGTTGGGCGATTCGTCATCCGGAAAAAGTAGCAGGACTGGCGGGGATCTATCCGGTTTACGATCTCTCATCGTATCCTGGCATCAAGCGAGCAGCCCCTGCTTATGAAATGACGCCGGAGCAACTGAAAGAAAAACTCGATCAATACAACCCGATCGAAAAAATGAATCGACTTGCCAAAGCGAAAGTCCCCGTCTACATCATTCATGGCAAAGATGACAAAGTTGTCCCGCTGGAAAAGAATTCTGCAGAGCTAAAACGTCGATACCAAAAAGCAGGCGCCGGAAAGTTAATCGAAGTCCAAGTCATCCCCGGTCAAGGCCATAACTTCTGGCCCGGATTTTTCCACTGTAAAGAATTAGTCAAATTTGTCATTGAACGTGCTAATGCGGCGGAGTAGGGAGGCTGTTAAATAACTCGAAAAATGAGAGAGTTGAATGGCTTTTGTATTGAGAAATTGTTGTGAGGAATAACAGTTTCGTGTGCCACGGCTCTGTGAGCCGTGATGCGTTAGAGTGAGTGTTTTTCGCAAAAGGTAGCTTGAAATTCCACTCGCACGGCTCACAGAGCCGTGGCACCCAACAGGAAACCAGCAAACAAATCGCAACAGTTGGATTAACAACAACTTATGATATTTAACAAGCCAGAGTAGGGAGGGCAAGCGGAATGAATCCGTTCGATTGAACTTGCCAGTGCTGCTGCCTATGTTATGTGCCAGTTTGTTTCTTTAATAATTATGATATAGGTAAAAACACGAAATGCAGCAGACGCCTCTTACAGATTGGCATCGAGAACATCACGGTCGGCTTGTTGATTTTGCCGGTTGGGAAATGCCGGTTCAATACACCACGATTGTGCAGGAACATAATGCTGTGCGCAAGCAAGTTGGCCTGTTTGATATCTCTCACATGGGACGGCTTTATTTCAAAGGCGAAGGTGCAACTCGATTTCTTGAATACGTAACAACCATTCCAGTTTCCGTTATGCAACCAGGGAAAATCCGATACGCACTTGCCACAAACCAGCAGGGTGGGATTCAGGATGATATTCTTGTTTACCGGCAGGAAGATGGTTTTCTGGTTGTGGTCAATGCGTCGAATCGAGAAAAAATTGTTTCTAGTTGGGGTCAAATAGCTGGGGAATTTGATGATGTCAGCTTGAATGATAAAACAGATTCAACTGGCATGATTGCCTTGCAGGGACCGGAAGCGTTTTCAATATTAAAGGGACTCGGCTGCGAAGAAATTTCAGAACTTAACTATTATCGATTTATCGAAACGACGTTACTGGATACGAGCGTCACGATCAGCAGAACAGGCTACACGGGAGAAGATGGTTTCGAGATTATTGCTGAGAATGAACAGATTCTTCCCTTGTGGGAAAAAATCCTGGAAGCGGGGAAGGGGAAGGGAGCAGTCGTGTGCGGCCTCGGCTGTAGAGATACGCTCCGCCTTGAAGCGGGCATGCCGCTTTATGGACACGAGCTGAGCGAAACAGTCGATCCACTCACTGCAGGGCTGAACTTTGCTGTTTCATTGAAGAAAGAGAAATTTCTTGGGCGGGACGTTTTGCTTCAAATTAGTGAACAATCCCCAAAAAATTGCCGGATTGGCCTCGAATTGGAGGGACGCCGCATTGCTCGTGAAGAAACACCGATCCTCGATGAATCTGAAAAGCAAATTGGAAAAGTCACCTCGGGAACTTTCTCGCCAACATTGGAAAAGTCAATTGCGATGGGATATGTCCCCGTTGAACTTTCCGCAGTTGGTACAAAACTCCTAATCAGTTTTCGCGGCAAAACCGTCACTGCCAGCGTTGTAGAACTCCCTTTCTATCGGCGTAACAAGAAAAGTCGATAGAAAACGAGAAGCTGAGTACTGATAATGAGAAGGGCAACGTGATCCTGCTTCGCGTCAATCAAAGTAGATGCAATTTATCCCGTAAGGGAAGGGGTAACTTACCACCTTATCGTTACCCACATTTTTGATAGTCCAGGTAAGATTTATTTGTCGAACGATACGTCATTATTAACGGATTTGAACCTCATTGCTATCAGATTGGGTGCCACTGTCTGGCTTGTCCAGCAGTGAGGTTGCGGGAGTGATGGTGGAATCATCTGAAAGAGTAAGCCGTTATCCCCGAATTTGAGTGATGTTTCATTTGTTTGATACCCTATAACAATAGGATTTCAAACGTCATTCGCACTGCTGGACGAGCCAGCAGTGGCACCCGACTTTGTTTCAAAAATGTGGGTAACGAGCAGAAGCATTCCTTTTATAGAAGTGGAAACCGTATTTGATGGGTG
>JAJRTM010000595.1 GCA_024278285.1 Planctomycetota bacterium | reverse complement strand
GGAACGAGCCATCGATGGATTTTTGAGCCGATCAAAAAACTTCACAAAGCAGCCCGGCGCGTTGCCAACGGCGATTTTCAGCACAAAGTTGAACTTAGTACCGGCGATGAAATGAATGAACTGGCTGATGTATTCAATCAGGTGACAGCTCAGTTTCACGAAATCAATCAAGATTTAGATCGCAAAGTAAGAGAAAAAACGACGGCGTTGATTCGCTCGGAACGGCTAGCCGGAGTCGGCTTTCTGGCCACCGGGGTTGCTCACGAAATCAATAATCCGCTACATGTTATTTCGACCATTTCAGAATCACTCGAAATGCAGGCGTTTTCGGTGCTTGAAAATTGCCCGGAAGCAGATCGCGAACTTTTTACGAAATACCTGGGGATGATTCAAACCGAAGCGTTTCGCTGTCAGGAAATCACCGAGAAACTGCTTAGCTTTGCACGTGGTTCAGAAGTGGCAAGAATTTCGACTGACCTCACCCAATTGGTTAACGATGTGGTGAGCATGGTTTCGCATTTAAGTAAATTTCAGGATCGAACGATTACCGTTCTAACTGAAGACCCGATTTACGCTCAGGTTAATCCGAGCGAGATCAAACAAGTTGTATTGAATATGGTTTCCAATGCTCTTGAAGCAACCGACAGCGGCGGGTATTTGGAAATTGAGTTGATGTGCGTGAACGATCAAATCGATCTCATCTTCCGTGATGATGGTTGTGGCATGACCCCAAAAGTGCAGGAGCAACTTTTTGATCCGTTCTTCACCCAACGCAAAGGGGGTGGCGGAACCGGGCTTGGGCTTTCGATCAGTCATAAAATCATCGAAGAACATAACGGCTCGATAGAAGTTTCCAGCGATGGTCCCGGCAGCGGAAGCACTTTTCGGTTGCGCATCCCGAAGGTCGCCGAAGATTTTTCGAATGAAGATTCACTTCCCATCGCCGCGTGAGATACTCTACCGTGTGCCACGGCTCTGTGAGCCGTGCGGATTACAGTAAAAACCACGCTTTATAATATTCCGGCTCCAACGAATCACGGCTCACAGAGCCGTGGCACACTGATATAATCGACAAACGCGTTTCAATAATGTACGCTCGGTTTGTTATGACATACCCACATCGTAAAAAACGCCGCGCGTTCAATGAAATAGGTCATGCCCACTTTCTTACATTTTCGTGTTGGAAGCAACTACCACTTCTTTCAAAAGATCGATCTTGCCAATGACTAATCGATTCTATTGAACAAATGCGTCAAAAACTTAATATTGCGATTTGGGCTTACGTGATCATGCCCGAGCACGTGCATTTATTGATTTACCCAAGATGTCGAGACTATGAAATGCGACGAATTCTCGCAGCTTTGAAGTCGCCAGTCTCACGAAAGGCAAAGGCATATCTAGAAGATATTCAAGATGAAACCTGGCTTGAACGATTAACAGCTAAGCATGGAACTCGTGAAACATTCCGATTCTGGCAGCCAGGAGGTGGTTACGATGAAAATATATGGAGTTCGAAAGCCATTATTGAAGTAATAGATTATATCCACGCAAACCCAGTACGACTCGGACTTACAGAACGTCCGACAGACTGGAAGTGGTCCAGTGCGGCTACTCATTCTGAATTAAGGCCAGGACCGTTGGAGATCGACCCGGTTGTACTCGACTGAAATAAGAAATAGAGTGTCCACTCAACTTGTACAACCATAGTAATGTGTGCCACGGCTCTGTGAGCCGTGCGGATTACAGTAAAAACCACGCTTTATAATATTCCGGCTCCAACGAATCACGGCTCACAGAGCCGTGGCACACGAATGAGAATATTATGGTCGCCAAGGTTGGGGGCCGTCTTTTTTGGGGCGTAGAAATTTTGCGTCGGTCTCTTTATAGAACTGATGTAATTTCTTTTTCATGCAACTGACTCGGTCCGGATATTTCGATGCAAGGTCGTTTTTTTCGCCGATGTCGTTTTTCAGGTTATACAGATTCACGCGACCATCTTCGAATCGTTCGATGAGCTTCCAGTCTCCCTGACGAATCGCTGCGCCGGGCATGCCTCCCTGATTAGAGTAATGCGGGTAATGCCAATAAATTGCATCGCGTTCTAAGCAACCGCCTCCTTTGAGAACGGGCACCAGCGAAACACCGTCAAGATGTTGTTTCGGTTTACTTGATAAGCCCGCCATTTCCAGAATCGTTGGATAGAAATCGGTGCTTATCACCGGGACGTCACAAACGCTTCCCGGTTTTGTGACGCCTGGCCAACGAATGAGAAATGCTTCGCGGATCCCTCCTTCATACAGCCATCCCTTTCCGCCACGTAGCGGCAAGTTGGAAGTTGGTGAACCTTCCGAAGTACTTAGGCCGCCATTATCACCGATGAGCATCACGGCTGTGTTCTCTTCCAACCCCGATGCTTCTAACTGATTGAGTACCTTCCCGATGGCGGTGTCCATCGCTTCAACCATGGCTGCATAAACAGCATGATTTTGCAGAATGCGAACCTTGCGCGGTTTGTTGGTTGGCCAGATTTGCTCTTCATCAGCGAACTCTGTTTTACCGATTAACCCCAACCGTTTTGCTTTGGCCTTATATTTTTCAACCAACTGTCTGGGAGCCATCAACGGCGTATGGACTGAATAAAAGGAGAGGTACGCAAGGAATGGTTTTTGTTGATGATCGCGAATAAATTTCGCTGTTTCTCTGGCAAGTCGATCTGGTAAATGTTCGCCTTTGGAGCCATCGGTTAAGCGGGGATTTCCATACGGTGTAAAATACTTACCGGGTCCATACGGTCCACCCCGTCTCCAGCCACCTTTGTTGATATCAAACCCCTGTTTGGTGGGCCAGAATTCTTCTGTTTCCCCCAAATGCCATTTGCCTGCAAAGAACGTTGTGTAGCCATGCTCTTTAAGAGCCTCGGCTAACGTGACTTCTTCCAACGGCATGTGGTCGATTAACTCAGCGGGGAGGAATTTCCCGGATCGTTTTCCGACAAACCAATCGGTGGCATCAACTCGCGAAGGATATTTCCCCGTTAAAATACTGTACCGCGTCGGACTGCATACCGGGCAGGCGGCGTAACCATTGGTAAATCGCATTCCACTTTTTGCCAGCCGGTCGATATTGGGAGTTTCGTAAAAGGTATCGGGATTATTACAGCCGACATCCATAAATCCTAAATCATCGATGAGAAAAAAGAGAACGTTCAACGGCTTCTTCGAGGAATCTGCCGCCTCCGAATCGTTGGCATCAATCGCGATTATGCCAGAAAACAACAGAAGTCCCAAAGTGCAGCCGAAAATATTGAAACGCAAAACAGAACTCCTCAATTAACGGTGTAAGGCTCAAAACGAATTTCTCTTGCAGAAATTTACTGCGAAAGAATGACTTGGTCGTTGTAAGTTCTTCGTTCCCAGCCGAGAACTTTCCCTGTTGTTCGATCCATATTGGGAAATGAATAAGTCGGTGTCAGTTTTGCTTTCCATGAATGAGATTGTTTATCGAGATAAATATCGACAACAAGATGTCCGTAATGTTTTCCGCCGCTGAGTAATCTCTTGCCGTCCCATCTTTCCAGAGAATTCAAATGGGCAAGGAATTTCTGATATCGGTTGGGACTGGGTAACCCTGTCGAACCATCTTTACCACTCATCGGGCCGCGTAATCCGTCGCCGCCGATGCCAATATCGTAATAATGAATTCCGTTAACAATAGAGTGTTCGTAGATTTCATCATGCCCACAAAAAACCGCATCGACCCCATATTGTTCAAACAACGGCGACAAAACTCGCATCGGTTGACCGGACTGGGTGTCACGTCCTTTACCCGTCCCGGCTGGGAAACCGTGTGGTCCGATGGAATAGGGCGAATGGTGAAATTGCACGAACGTAAATTTACTTTTCTTCTGGGCATCTGCCAATTGCTTTTCGAGCCATTTGTATTGCTTTGAACCAGGGTTGAAATCTGGAGCGGTTCCTCCCCCTTGTTTTCCAGCAAGAAGATAGTTGGTATCTTGCGGCGTGGCATGAGGCTTGCCGTCGCTGGAATCTACGGTGATGTACGTAATGGGGCCGAAATCAACGCGGTAATATCGGTCCTCGTAATGAGGATTGTTTGAACCATTATCAGGAGTTTCAAAATAGGCTTGATATCTACCAACGGCATGTCTGGCAGCCGAGGTGCTGTAGCCACCAAAGTTTCCGGGGCCACCATAGTTTTCGTGATTGCCGACAGCCGGGAAAATGGGCGTGCTGCTGGCGATGTCATTCATTTCGCCGTTCGCAGAAAGTTTTCCGGCATTGTGTCGCCAGAATTCGTCCCAGTCTCGTTGCTCGTCGCCACTTTGAACGATGTCCCCAGCGATGGCGATGAAGTCTGGTTTAGCCGATTTCATTATCTTCAGGTTTTGGCGATAACCCTCGGTTTGATCGACCACGTATTTGCGATCTTTTGCCCCAAACGGCACGGGCCATTTGGCGGGCTTGTTGGTTGATTCCGGTTCTGTTTCGGAATCGGCATAAACGATAAACCGGATGGAGGAATCTGCTGAGGGAGTCGTGCGAAATTCTCGTGAATACTTTTCACTCCCTTGTTTTACGGTGTATGTGTATCGAGTGCCCGGCTTCAATTGTTCAATACGAATACGGTGCAAATAGGGAGTGCCAGGATTTTTTCCGCCGGGTAAGCTGGAGACTTCCGCCTGATGATAGGCAATCGCTTTGGTTAACTTTGGTTTTGAAGTAAATGTGCGAGCTTGTGAACCAGCGGACGGCTTCACTTGAAGTGTTCCCGGTTTAGCAGAACGAGTGATCCAAATAACCGTCATCGCATTTTGAGCCGGGTTTTGAACGTAAGGATAAACGACAAACTCACTTGCAGATATTGACGAGTCCGCCATCCCCACTGAAGAAATGACCGCCAACAGACCAAGTAAAACCACCTTCATCGTAGCTCCCCTCCCATGCAGACAGAAAACTGCAAAGTTGAATAACACTAACAGAAACCGGCGAGTATCCTTTGAATAAGAATCTCTAAGAGAACCGTCCCTTTACATCAAACTACCAAGCAGTTGATCGTATGAAACAAGTCAGAGTACAGCAACTGAACGGAGCAAATAAGCTACGACTTCGCCGGTATAAAATGTGCAACAGTTACGGTCAGACTTGAGATGCAGAAGGCGTTGATCGAGTGCTCGAAAACTGCAGAGTTTCGTACTGGCTTCCCTTCGCTCAACCCAGCGTATTCAGAAGCCAGATAGAGGGAAAGAAATTTTTGCGATAACTTGAATTACCGTTCGCACGGCTCACAGAGCCGTGGCACGCAACGAGATGGCAGATAGATCATAGCAGAGGCAATTCAAGATACCTTGATTGCCTGCTATTCAGGCTCGACAATATCGTACTCGGCTTCCTCTTCAGGAAAAGATTCACTAGCGGTGATGATGATGTCTTCCGGGTTCGGGATGATGTCTCCATCTGCTTCGCCAATTGCAACTGACAGTTCTGCTGTCAGTTCTAAAACGGATTGCTCGATACTGGCAACATCTGAAAGTTGCCCCAGACGACGGGCATCTAATGCGGCATAGCGATCCTGTACTTCTTCTTCTCTCGGTTGCTCATCTCTCGGTTCTTCCAAACAGGATTCTGCATGAGCTGGAACAGCAATTCCACTGAGCAGGCTTTCTGCAAGATCCTGTCTTTGGGCAGGAGTGATCGACACTGTTTCTATTGCTGATTCGGTAAATTCGCTCTCAATAATTTCTTCGATTGCAGATTCGGCTTTCTGCAATCCTTCCTCCACAGACTGTTCAACAGTCTCTTCTGGAGCAATATCTGCTTCAATCTCATCAATAATATCTGGAGTGGCCCCTATTTCTAATTGACCAAGCTGCTCGGCATCGGCAGGGTCTTCTTCCAATCCCTGCTCAAAGGCGACTTTGTCGAATCCATCTTCTACTTGATCAAAATCCGTCGCTGGCTCCTTCCAGGTCTCACTTTCAGAACCAAAAGAAGGCGTTTCAGATTCTGAAGAAGCAGGTCCACCGATTTCAAAAACAGATGCTGACCCTGAAAGATCAGATGCCTCTTCTGCATTTTGTGTTACTTGCACAGACGATGTTTCAATGACATGTTCTTCTTCTGAAACTATCTCGATGACAGATTCAGCACTCGCCTTGTTGCAGTTGTCTTCACAATCTCCGCAGTTCTCACAAGAGTCACTTGAACCGTTCAGTTCACTGACCGGATCTAAACGTGCTTGCGGGATATTCCAATGCAACGGAAGCTTCACTAAATCGTCGAGAGCTTCGCGAACATGAGATTCGCCAGCCGGCTTTGTTCCCGCCAAAGAGGCAAGCAGGCAGGTATGATCACAAAGTTGATTCAAACAGCGGGGCAACCCATCCGATGCACGGACGATTAAATCCAGAGCTTCAGGTGTGAAGACATCGCTGCAATTCGCCCCACAACCTTGAATTCGAGTTTCGATATATTCAATCGATTCCTGCCTGGTCAGCGTTTCCAGTGTTACGTGACAACTTAACCTTTGATTGACAGCTTCCAAAGATCGGCTCGTCAATGTTTCTTCCAGTGCGAGTTGCCCGGAAAGGACGACACGGAAAATGGGATCAGCACAAAACATGTAATTCGTTAACCCGCGAAGTTCTTCCAGAATATGCTCGCCAAGCAGGTGTGCTTCATCAACAATAATTGCAATGCCGTGATGCTTTTGAGCCAAGTCTCGTCCATAAGAAATTAATTCCAGGCGGAGTTCCTGTTCCGACATCCGGGCATATGGACGATTCAATTCAAATAATATCGTCTGCAACAACGAACTGCGTGTTGGAAATTGAGATTGCAACAGCAGCACAGGGAATGGGCCTTCAGAAGGTGCAGCCTCCTCCAAGTGATTGTCGGAATCTGTAAAATTGTCTTCATTGCCTGCACACAAAGTACAATGGCTGGCAAGACGGTCGCGAATTACTTTGCAAATGAGTGTTTTCCCTACCCCCGCAGGAGCAGTCAGCAAACCGATTCCTTCCCCCTGAGTGAGTGTCTGCTCCAGAGCTTGTAACGTCCGTTCTATTGCAGGAGTGGAATACAATAGTGCAGAGTCTGGTGCGGCAGAGAATACACTTCGCGTAAATTGAAAGAATTTTTGATACATTCGACGAACATCCCTGAATCGAAAATGTCAGATGGGCAAAGGCGTTCATTTCAGCATGAAGAATTTGCCTACTGAACTAACACTTAAACCTGTAACCTCTTTGTATATCGCCTGTTACGGCAAACTTTATTTCGTACCACGCTACTCTCCCCGCCCTTTAGGCGAATAAAAAGTAGCCATGCGTCCACTTGCCCTCTGATTCTTACAATGGAATCAGGACAATTGCCGCTACCGTCAAAATCGGCATAACCTGCATGCTGGCTTGAATGTGGAGGGCGGGATTGCAAACATATTCGTAATGCAGCATAAAAAAGCTTGCAAAATGACTGGATGAGGTAAAATGCGTATCAGGCAATGTGAGGCTGTTTCAACTTAGCTGTTTTCTACATTTGGAACTGTGGTGAACAGCTTGGCAGAGAGGTTGATCGAACGAAGAAGATGTCTTCTATCAACCGATCTCTATAGAAAGTGAAATGTGAGTACAACAACAAGCGGACATGTCACACGTACATTTGAGGCTGCAACTCCCCATCTTTTACAGTCACTGATTGGCGTTCAAGATGCAAACCTGAAGCAAATTGTTGAGGCGATCCCTGTTCGAATTCTTTCGCGTAGTGGCAAAATACTTCTCACCGGGGAACCGGCTGAAGTAAAAATTGCCTCTGATGTGATTGAAGCGATGCAGAATCGTCTGATGAATAATCTCCCCATCGATAAGGCTGTGGTCGGTAATATTATTGAATCTGCTCTCTCATCAAAATTTCATCAGCCCGATTCTTCATCATTAGATGAATACATAGAAGAGGTTGTCGGCTTCAAAAGTACTGGTAAAACGATCCCTGTAATAAAATCAGCAGTAAAAAAGTCTCCCATTTCGCCTGAGGAAGCAGAAATTGAGAAGCCAGTAGATGAGGTTGTTTCGAAAAATTCAGACTCAGTAGAGCAAACAGATTCAGTAGAGCAAACAGAAACGGTACAAGCTGAAGCTGAGTTAACAGAAACACCGGTCGAAGAAAAAGAAGAAACTCCTTCCGTTATTATTCGAAAGAAACCATCACGCAAGAAACTTGTTAAACGAGAAAAGAGTACTGAGAAAACTGCTTTGCAGGAAGCACCTGCACCAGCCAAATTCAAAACCTGTTCGCCGATGTCGGTACAGCCACGTAGTCATGGACAGGCAAGATATCTACAGGCGATTGAAAGAAATGATCTCGTCTTTTGCTCTGGGCCGGCTGGATCTGGAAAAACTTATCTGGCAGTAGCGATGGCGCTGTATTGTTTGCAGAAAGAAATTGTCCGTAAAATTGTATTGGTCAGGCCGGCTGTCGAAGCTGGGGAAAAATTAGGTTTTCTGCCTGGGGACATGTTGGCAAAAGTGAACCCCTTTCTACGTCCCTTACTTGACGCCCTGCGCGATATGGTCGACTATGAACAGGTTGAAAAATATATGGAACACGATGTCATCGAAATTGTTCCACTCGCTTTTATGCGGGGAAGAACGTTGAACGATACGTTTATGATTCTTGATGAAGCGCAGAATACGACAATCACACAAATGAAAATGTTCCTGACTCGTATGGGGACAGGTTCAAAAGTGATTGTCACCGGAGACGAAACACAAAACGACTTGCCCACTCACGTCACTTCAGGATTAACTGACGCGATGAAACGACTAAAGGGAATTCGAGGAGCAACGTCGCTGAAGCTTGATGGTCGCGACATCGTTCGGCATCGACTTGTTCGAGATATCGTGCAAGCCTACGACGATCAAACAAAACCCAGCACGGCTGGTTCATTCTGATAGCCGTAACCAAACACTGTTTTTCTATAATTTGCGAGCCGTTCGCAATATTTTACCGTTAGTAATATAAAGATTAATAAGATGTACTATTGCAGGCTTGCCTTGAAATAACAGAGTATCTCGACCACTTTAGCGGTCACTCAAATAATAACTGTCGTAACCTTGATGTTCTATTTTCTTGGCTGAAGGCCATAAACAAAGGCATTAATTATGGCTTTCAGCCAAAAAAAACAATCAAACAATTTCACCTGGGGCGTTGCCCCAGGCTATGGTAAAAGAGGCCTTTGGCCAAAAAAACAGATAAAACCAGACAGTAATTGTTTAAGCGATACAACAACAATATGAAGCTCTTTGGTTCCACAAAGCGATCTCGTGTTTCACGTACTAACGGTTCTCGTTCGTATGCTGGTGGAGCAAGCAGGCAGGACTCTTTGCAAATGAAGCGTGACCGATGGCTGCGATTTTCCATCGGGATTGTTGCTTCCATTGGAATTCTTATTGGCTTACAGGGTTGGACGTTTCCGTTCAATCATCGAATCGGCGAGCGTTTTGCAGATGGCCTTTCTGCAAAAATGGAATTTCAGGTTATCGATGAATTTGAAACCAGGCGGGCGATTGAAGAGAAGATACGCCAGGTTCCCTCCATTTTCCGCAACGATCAAAAAATCATTTCTCAACTTCCTGATCAACTCCGCGGAGCGTTGGGGAGCATCGCAGAGGCTGGTAACTACAAAGAACTTTCCAAAGATGTCCGCAAGGCATTTGGGTTGATCAGCAATGAAGATTCTTCCCAACTGGAAATAATGGGAACCAAAAAAGGAAGCCTGACCGCTGAAGCAGGTAATAATATTGAATTTGATTTCCAGCAATTGAAACAGGTCATCACCCCGTTGGATGTCGAGCAATCCGAAACCCATATCTCAACGATTGTCGAAGAGTTCCGTCAATTAATCGCCCCCATTCTGCCAACAGGAATTGCCGATCCAGAAGAAATCAAATATCGTAAAATCAGCGTCGACGCCACACTCGCAATTTTCGATAAAGAAGCAGTCATCCCGCTGGAAGATCCTCTTGCAGATAAACAACAATGGATTGCCACACATCTTCCCGATGTCATGCTCAGCGATTTGCTCAACGATGCGGGACTGCTGGGCCAGCGATGGGGAGATTTCCCGACGCTGGTCACCATCCGTAAGCCTCTTGAACGCTGGTTGCGCAGTCAATGCCAGTCATCGCTCACTTACGATCAGGTGGCAACAAAAAATGCTATCGAAAAAGCACGGTCCCAGGTTGAGCCAGCTTACAATCATATCTCGCGTGGAGAAGAGTTAATCCCGCCTGATGGAGTGATCGATGCGGGTTTGCTTTCAATTTTGGAAGCAGAGTATCACGCCTCGTTGGCGCAGTTCCCCTGGCAGGCGAGATTGGCTCGCATGGTCATTATTCTTGTTCTCATCAGCACTTTGCTGGCGCTCAACATGTGGTTTTTGGCGATGAATGAACCACGTGTCATCAACCAGTGGCCGCGTTTGGTTATTTATTATGGAGTACTTATTTTTGCTTCTGCACTGGGCCGTGCTGTTTCGTTCGATCCGATGCGGGCAGAAGTTGCGATTGTGGTCGCAACGACAATGATTATGTCGGTCGCCTACAACCAGCGTATGGCCATTGTGACTGCCTTCATGCTTAGCTTAATGATCAGCATCGCGACACTGATGGATATCTCACAGTTTTCGGTCATGCTCGCTTCTGCTTCTACATCAGTCATCTTTTTGAAACATGTACAGTCACGTTCTACAATTATTCGTGCTGGTTTTTTAGCTGCGGTGGTTTGCCTGTTCGTTACCTGGGGAATGGAAATTTTGATTTATCCTTCCCCCAGCATCAATCACTGGTGGGATATGGCACTACTACAAAATTGCCTGAAAAATGCGGGCTGGTGTATTATGGCAGGCTTTATTGTTGCAGGCAGTTTACCTTTTATTGAATCTACTTTTGGAGTGGTGACCGGAATCAGCCTGCTGGAAACCGGCGATCCGTCACATCCGTTGCTGCAAGAACTAATCCGTCGAGCACCAGGAACTTACAATCATTCGGTTGCGATGGCGACGATTGCAGAAGCAGCCGCCAAAAAGATTGGTGCTGATAGTTTACTCGTACGAGTCGGGGCCTACTTTCACGATGTCGGCAAGATCCCCAAAGCAGAATACTTTATCGAAAACCGCATCGCGGGCGCACCTAATCGTCACGATTCCCTCGCCCCGGCGATGAGTACACTTATTATTATCGGTCACGTTAAAGATGGTGTCGAACTGGCAGAAGAATTTCATTTACCACAAGCCTTGATCAATTTCATCGAACAGCATCATGGAACCACACTGGTTGAATACTTCTATCATGCAGCCAACAAAAAAGCAGATGCAGAACCGGAACGCAAACTCGATGTCGAAGAATCAGCCTTCCGCTATCCCGGCCCCAAGCCACAAACGCGGGAAGCAGGAATTATGATGCTTGCCGATTGTGTTGAATCTGCCAGCCGAACGCTCAGCGAACCAACCCCGGCCCGCATCAAACACCTCGTTCATGAACTGACCATGAAGCGACTGCTCGATGGTCAGTTCGATGAATGCTCGCTTTGCCTGAGCGAAATTCATCAGATCGAAGAATCGTTGATCAAATCACTCACCAGCATGTATCATGGCAGAATCACTTACCCGGAACAAAAAGAGCAGAAAACCGCCTGATCGATGAAACCAGCAACCGATTTCCAAATCGAAATCATCAATAACCAAAACATCATTCCAATTGATCAAGATTTTTTCCTGGCCCTGATAAAAAACATCCTGCAACGGCTCAATAGAAATCGGGCAACTCTTAACATCCTGATTGTTGATAACAAGGCAATCCACGAAATCAATATTCAATTCCTTCAGCACGATTTCCCGACGGATGTGATCACTTTTCCGATGAATGAGGATTCACAGAACCCGGAACAGCAATCGCTTGAAGGAGAGATTGTCATTTCTGCAGAGATGGCAAAAGAACTCGCAGAAACAGTCGGCTGGACGGAAGTGAATGAATTATCGCTGTATCTCATTCACGCGCTGCTTCACCTGTGTGGCTATGATGACTTAAACGAGCAGGACCAAACCCTTATGCGAAAAAAAGAAAAAGAAATCCTCATCGCTTCCAATATTACTCCTCAACCAAATGACTCTCGCTGGAACAACCTGAAGTAAACAGGAAGTAGGTTAGCTGGACAGCGCCAGGTTCAACTCGTTCCCAAGCTCCTGCTTGGGAACGAGGAAATAACATCAATGTATATCACGATTTACAATCAATCTCCAAACAAAACCTGGCGCTGTCCAGTTAGGCTCTTATCGATGAAATGCTGTGCTAAACAGGCAGGAAATATTAAAATAATTGGGTAGCCCATCCGCTTTTAGCGGTTGGGTTGCGTAGCAACAAGACGCGTGCGCCATGTGGTTTCCAAAATCCTTGGAATCTCAAATTAAATCGAACTCACATGGCGCATTCATCTTGTGCCTGGCGGCACCCAACCACTAAAGGTAGCTGTCTATTGTGTAGAAATTGGTAGTGCGTAGATTTGGGGGATCTGTTATTTTTCTTTGATGGGAACTGAATCGCGGGATAATCTTGAAATTGATGTGATGGCCAGCCTGAGCAAGGTTGAATTGTTGGCGGT
>JAJRTM010000594.1 GCA_024278285.1 Planctomycetota bacterium | reverse complement strand
TTTCAGGTTTACACTGATAGTCATTGTGAACGCAAATCGAGTCGGGTTCAAGACTCTTGCATTTGATCTGAAACCTTTTGATAAAATTGCTGAAAATAAAAAAATACCATACGACAAATGGAAGGCAACTGCGTAAGCATCAGATAAACAATAAATGTCATCTCTTCTGTTTGGGTTTACGCCACCTTACGGTTCAAAGTTCCGGCTGTTATTGTTTGCTCAATGCTTATTCAGCAATTTAGTTAACGAGCAATTTCCGGCTGTGAGTAGGATTTTTGATTTTTCTATTTTCGAAAGCCGTACTTTTTTTTGAAGCGACTGCTCAGGGGACTGAGCAATTTTTTGCAGGAGAAAATAATAAGTGCAAAACATTTTACGAAACATCTTCAGCCCGGCTCCCTGTAAATGTTTTTCAAGCAAGGCAGCTTGCTGATAGCTTTGGCGTGCACGTTCAATTTGAAACTGCATGAGATCGTGAAAGGAGTCTGGGATTTGTCGGCTGGCGAAATGATCGCTGGTACATTCAAAGCGGTGCATTTCATTTGTGGGAAGATAGCAACGAGAGTTGCAGGCGTCTTCGTGAAGATCTCTTAAAATATTTGTTAATTGAAAGGCTTCTCCACAAGTGATGGCAAGCGACCTGGTTTGGGAAAGGTCTGCTCCCCAGACAGATTGGCAGCATAAACCAACCGTGCCCGCAACCTGATAGCAATACTTTTGAAGCTGCGAGAAATTCTGAAAACAGAGTGGCTGTAAGTCACGCGCTACTCCTTCGATAACATCTTCAAGCCACTGCGGGTCGATAGGAAACTGATCCACAACATCGCGTAAGGCAGGAAACAACGGATGATCTGTTGCGTGACCAGCGATTGCCTTTCGGAAACCTGCTTTCCATTTTTGCAGGTTTTCTAATCGTTGCTGCAACTCCGACTCAGTCGTGCCAGGGGCGGGGAGCGGACCATCGGCGATATCATCAGTAAGCCTCATAAAGGCGTAAATGACACACATCGCTCGATACATGGGTCGAGGCAAGCTGAGGAACGCAAGATAAAAACTGCTTCGGGAGCGACGTGTTAACCGCACAGCATACCGGTATGCTGATTTTTTTGCATGGAGCTGCGCGGCTGGCAAGGCTTTAATCTTCCCGTCGGCGAGGCGGGCGTTTTCTTGATGAACTGCGGGCACCACCACTTCGCCGCCCTGCACCACTGTTGTGAGACCGCCCTTTATTCGGATTGGGATCCCGTCGTCTGACAATCATCTCAATCGCTTCCACCCAAGTCGGAACGTTTTTGTAAGCCTGGCGAGATTTGGAGCGTTCTGCACTCTGTTCATCTGATTCCAGTTCCGTCTCAGCAACATCGTCGCTGCGGTTTTCCGAAGAACGGGAAGGCCGCTTTCTTCCCTGTTTCTTTTTGTCCCCAGATGTCTCGTCATCAGAACGCTTCGAGCGAGGTTCCGGACGTTTTTTACTTGCGGGTAAGACAACTTCAGCTTCGTCATCATCTCCCCCCCAAAGCTGATCAATATCTTCCGGGGCGATTTCCGCCTCTTTCGGTGCTGAATCTGCCTGTGGAGTTGTTTCCTCTTTTCGTGAACGAGACGAACGCCTGCGACGGCGTCTTGGACGCTTGGGACGAGACTCTTCTTCTGTTTCATTTTGCCTGGAATCAGTCTCGGCTTCCACCGGAGTTTCTTCTACTGGTTCTTCGCTTTTTTCCGAACTGCGAGATCGTTTTGCAGGTCGTCTTTTTTCATCTTCGCGAGCAGGGCGGGAAGCACTTCCATCCCAGTCATCCAGCGAGTTCCAGAAACCATCGTCGTCATCTGCGGTTTGTCGGACAGGTGCTTGTTCAGCAGTTTTATCTTCTTCGGTTTCAACTTCTTCTTCGGCTTGGATCTGTTTTACCTGCTTTGATTTCCCGGAACCTCTCTTTCCCCTGCGAGATCGTTCTCGACGAGGTTTTTCTTCTACAACTTCTTCATCCTCTGTTTCAAAATCCAAAGAAGCCTCAAAGTCCAGGTCATCCTCTGCAATAACATTTTCAGCAGCCGCAGGCAATGCTTCTTCAAGCTGTGCCTCTTCATTATCGCTGATATCAACTTCTTCCACATCATCAAGGCCGAACCCAAACGGATCTTCATCATCGAAAGAGGCACGATCAAATGTTTTTTCCGAAGAGCTGGTTAATTCATCTTCATCGCTGGCTAAATCAGCCAACTCAGAGGTTGTTTCTGAACGGCTGACAACAACTTCCTCTTCATCGAGATCAGCAGAATCGTCTTCCTCAAAAGAAAGCTCCTCTTCATCGAAACTCACATCTTCTTCGTCGAAGCAGGCATCTTCATCATTCATCATGTTTTCATTTGCAACTGCTTCGCACCCCTCAATAGGGTTCAATTGCTCAACTGCTTCAGCGACAGAGTCGATATCGATATCGTCAAGATTTTCCTGACCATCAAACTGTACACCGAACAGATTTCCTGCCAATGATTTCCAGGATTCTGCCAACTTCGATTTTTTGGGGGGATTCGGTTCATTCATAGCGAGGCAGCGTACTGTTTTTTGCCTGTTTTTTCAAGACAAACCAACGGATTTAGGCTCATATCACTGAAGTGTGGTCGTGAAGACAGACTTTTCGAGTAAAATTGGAAGATTAACGTTAAAATTAACGCTGCTTCATGATGAAGAACAGCCACCATTCGCACTGCTGGACAAGCCAGGCAGTGGCACCCAAATTTCATCACTTAGCCAGGTAGACATCTGAAGGGGTTATGTTGCTGATTTTTTTGCTTGCAGGAAGTACCAGTCTGAAATAATGGCGATAATTGTCAGCAGCAGGCCAATAATCAGCAGCCAGGAAAATGGGTTATCGAGATGAATTCCCAAGGCTGGCTTAGGGACTGAGGGAGGCTTTTTCCCTGGTTTCAAAGTAAGCAGGTTTGATTCTTCACGATCAAAAAAGTTGACTGCAAATTCCCCAAGCGTCTCCTTGCCATCTTGCACGGTGTAGATGCCTGTTGCATCGCGAGGCGGGATTTCTACCGTTGCCATGCGGAGTAGTGTTTTTTTCTGCTGGTTATGAATCAGCGTCAATTCCCGGTCTTTATTGAGAGAGCCGGGGGCAAGGCTAAACTGGATTGGTTCTTCCAGATGGTAGTTCCATCTTTGAAAACCGGGCTGGCTGGTTCGACACTGTTCAATCAGATTGGTCCAGAAGATGGGCCAGTCTGGAGACTCTGTTAAGTTTGAAACTGCCAGGTCGATGTTCAGAACGTAACTATTGGCTGCGGTGCCGCTGCGCTGGCCAAGCAATATTGATTTGGCGGTACTGATGACCGGGATTGTTGCTGCCAGATTTTTTTGCACACCTCCCCAGACAACTCCGCCAAGGACAATGCCGTCCATCAATAAATGCTGTTTTTCAATAAGAAAGGGACCAATCACAGATTTCGCAGCCGTGACCGACTGGGGGGATGGATTAACCGGACCGATGCCAAGCCACCATAAACCTCTCTTGTTTTTCGGTGCATCAGTTGCAGGGGCAATAACCAAATCTGCCTCGGCGACGTCTCCCAACTGAATATCTGGCAGCACACCAAGAATTCTTTTGATGTCTTCAAACGCGGTGTGAGAAGAAGGAAGAGTGACCGCGACAGTGACAGTACGGGCATGAGGTTCTATCAATCTGATTTCGTTGTCGATATCCAGCGGGTCATCAGGAGTCGTTGCTGAGAGGATGATTTCGTTTAGACCGCCGGGGACTTTCCATTGCATCGACTTTTCGATCCCCGATTTCAGACTGATTGACTCACTCACTATTTTTTTATCTTTTGCTATTCCAGTGACGTTCGCATTTGCGTCTGTTTCTCCCAGATTAGCTATTCGGATGAAGATTGTTCCTTCGCCACTTTGAGGATCGTAAAGCCAGCGGGCAGCGGTGATAGAGACGTTATCGAGTTTTCGCCCAAATGAGTGGACGCTCATTCGTTCGGGGGTAAAATGTTCTTCTCTGGGAAGTTTGTCAGTCAGGAAAACAAAAACGGCTTCTTTGCCTGCCAGTTGCGAACCAAGATCCCATGTGGTATCGAAAGAATGCCGGGGGGAACTGGGCTGCCAATTGGTCATTGCAGAAGTGACTTCTTCCCAATTTGCTCGTGG
>JAJRTM010000593.1 GCA_024278285.1 Planctomycetota bacterium | reverse complement strand
TACGATGCCCAAACTGCACAGGTTGAATACAGAAATGCTACAATAGTCATGCAGAGTTCATTGTAACGAGTACCTCTTTGAGTTGGGAAAAGTAACTCCCGCGACCGCACTGCTGGGCAAGCCAGCAGTGGCACCCGGCGATGTTTAGGTGCATAACGTTCGAGGTCACCGGACCGCGGCGAACGACTTTGATTTCAAAAAGCCGCGCGACTCCGTGTACACCGATTTGTTATGTGGTCGGCGCAGTGGGTAATCGTTGCAGCAACAAGCGTTTGAATTCTGCGAGCCGTTCATTTGGTACAGGTATTGCACTTCGAAGCAAGAACGACAACGGGCCATTCGACCTTATTAACAGAGTGCCATCTGCAGCCCAGGAATATTTTTTAATGCGGCCCCATTTCATCAAACCCCAGTAAGTCCAGATGCCATGTTCGTGGATCCCCAGACGCCCCATTCCCATAAACACCCAGTAAGCGGCGAACGACAATGCGAACAGCGTCCCAAACGGGCCAACGAACATGTTGGTGTTGGTAGCGAAGGAACCACAAACCCCGGCAATGGCAAAGAAGACCGCGTTTGCGAGAAAGAGCCAGCGGGTCGGGTGACTGCCGCAGTCAAGCAACAATGTGCCTCGACGGCTGAGACCTTGAACCCAACCTGCGACAAGACCCAATAAACTGCCTACCCAAATCACGGCGAACGCAACGGTTCCGGATTCTGCGATTGTCTTGTCGGTAGCTAACGAGACGAGCCATCCAATCGTCAGCCAAGTACCGAATACGCCAACGGCGCACGCCATCGCGTTAGCAATACCTTGCGACCAAGCAGTGAGAGTCATTTGGGCTCTCATGATGAGCCTCCTTTATTGGACCACAAACTTGTTATTGACCTGCATGATGTTGAATATGACGCCCACGAGGTATCATATTGTGCAAATTGGGAATTTAGTGTCTTCGGGGTTCATCTCTCACATCACTCTGGACATGATACTATACAGAATGGGATTGTAAAGAGCTACTCCCGGCTAAGCAAAAAGAGACGTCCAGTCAGATGAATGGACGTCTCTTGAATTTTTTATACTTGGCAGCTCAGCATTACCAGGCGAAGTGGGCGAAGGCTTTGTTTGCTTCTGCCATGCGGTGGATGTTTTCGCGGGTTGTCATGGCGGTGCCTTCTTTTTTGGAAGCAGCCATGAATTCTTCTGCGAGACTTTGTGCAATCGGGCGTCCTTTTCGACTGCGGACGGCAGCCAGAACCCAGCGGATCGCCAATGTCTGCTGGCGTTTTGGTTTGACGGGTGTTGGCACCTGGTAGGTTGCACCGCCGACGCGTTTTGATTTTACTTCGATGAACGGTTTGCAGTTTTCAAGTGCTCGTTCAAAGACTTCAATTTCCGAATCTTCCGGCATTCGTTCTTTGATGATTTCGAGTGCATCGTAAAACGCCCGCTGTGCAATGCTTTTTTTGCCATCCAGCATTAAGCAGTTAACGAACTTCGATGCAAGAATTGAATCGAAACGGGGATCGGGTTTGAGCTGCGAAGCGCTTGCAGTAAATCGTTTTGCCATTTTTTATTTATCGCGTCAACAAGTATTAGTTTGAAGGAATTGTGAGACTCTGAAAATTATTTTTCGCGTTTCACACCATAACGGCTGCGAGCCTGTTTACGATCGCTGACGCCGAGGGTATCGAGAACACCACGAACGATTTTGTATCGCACACCGGGCAAGTCGCGAACTCGACCGCCACGGATGAGAACAATGGAGTGTTCCTGCAAATTGTGGCCTTCGCCGGGAATGTAAGCGGTGACTTCTTTCCCGTTGGAAAGACGAACACGAGCCACTTTTCGAAGTGCAGAGTTCGGTTTTTTCGGTGTCATTGTCTTCACTTGGAGACAGACACCACGCTTTTGCGGGCAACCTTCCAAAAGTGGAGTGTTACTTTTTGATGTTTTTTTCTTACGCGGCTTGCGAACAAGTTGATTGATCGTCGGCATATTTGCAGACCCTAACCTCTTACTTAGACTGATGTTATCGATTACGCTGGACGTTTCGTTCCCTGAAACAGATCAGATAAAACCGTACAGAAACTCCCTGTTTTTACTTTCCGAAACATCGGAAGCGAACAGATTAGCGATTAACGGGGGTGTCGTCAAACGACTTACGTCGATTTCCGATTCTTTTCCAACCTGATTCGCCAAAAGGTTCCGATCATTTAGCGGACTTAATTGCCCAGAGGTTATCAAATGTCCTTAGGTACATTACTCCCTCGGAAACAACGGGCGAAGAGGACATATCTTCTCCCAGGTCGTTTTCGGCGACAATTTCGAATTTTCGCCCAGCTTTGAAGACGGTAATTCGTCCATCGCGAGCAGTCAAATAGATATGACCATCAACATAAACAGGCGAAGCACGGTGCCGCATACGGTGAGTTCTTTGTAGCGGATAAACTTCTTTTCCTGAGCGAGCTTCCAGGCAAAAGACGTTGCCATCCTGCCTGCAGATGTAAGCTAAACCGCCCACGATCAATGGCGAAGGAACGTCGGTTGTTTTCGGGACGCGCCAAAGTTCATATTTTTTGGAATGAGTGACATCCCCCTTCGCGTTTCCATCGAC
>JAJRTM010000592.1 GCA_024278285.1 Planctomycetota bacterium | reverse complement strand
TGCTCCCATCATTTTTCCTGTCATAATTCTAATGAAACTCTGTTGGTAAACAACTTCCCCAATGCCTTTAAGAAGGTTCTCTCATGAGGCTGAATACGAAAACATATCTCTGCATGGTTTTTGCCATGCTGCTGTTATTAGTGAGTTACTCCCCGGTGCATGCACAAATTGGTGGTGGATTTGGTGGGGGCGGTGCAGGTGGCGGCGGATTCGGTGGAGGCAACGCGGGGGGGATTTTGATTCATGCAGATGGGCTTGTGAAAACCGTCTTCAAAAAAGGAAAGACCTCACGACTGGATCAGAAGAAAAGGCTCGCGTTCGCCAAGAAGAATTTGAATGAAGATGTCAGCGTTCCCAGTGAACTGCGAAAAATCTCTCTGGTCCGTTTGGAAGCAGCCATCAATAAACACCTGGAACAGAAAACGCCTTTCTCCGCTGAGATCGAGCTACTGGCTGGCTTGCAGAGGATCGATTATCTGTTTGTTTATCCTGAGAAGAACGATATTGTTATCGCTGGCCCTGCTGGTGGTTTTGCGCCGGATGCTTTGGGAAGAGCAGTCAGTGTTGAAACAGGTCGCCCGGTTTTTCGGCTGGATGATTTAATCGTTGCGCTGCGAGCGGGGCAGCGAGGAGAAGAAATCGGTTGTTCGATCGATGCGGTTCCCGAGAACCTTGCCAACGTTCAAAAGTTCCTTTCTCGAAATAATTCCGCAGCTTCTGTTTCGACTATTCGGGGCCGCTATCAAAAAATGGCCAAGATATTGGGGAATCAGAAAATTCGTATCTTCGGTATTCCTGCTGACTCGCATTTTGGTGTGACTTTTGCGGAAGCCGACATTTTAATGAAGAGAATGTCCATCGGCCTGGAACCTTCCAAAGTTTCCGGCTTTCGTTCACATTTAGCAATGCTGGGGCGAACCGGCAACAGCATGCAGCGATGGTGGTTCACTCCGATGTACGATTCATTTCAAACGACCGATGATAGAACCGTTTTTCAGTTTTCAGGGCAACGCCTGCAACTGCTGGCACAGGAAGAAATTGCTGAAGCGGGTATTCGCAAAGATGCCGCAACGACGCGAGTTTCCACTACCGCTTACGCAAAACAATTCACGGCTGCGTTTCCCAAGCTTGTGGAAAAGCATCCCACATTTGCAGAACTTCAAAACCTGACCGACCTGGCAATTCTGGTCGCGATACTAAAAAAAGAATCGTTACCTCAAAAAGTGGACTGGGAGATGGGAACATTTCTGGATGAAGCGAAACTGACCACGCCCAAATACAACGTCCCCAAAGAAGTTGCCTCCTGCGTGAATTGCAAATCACACGGCTCTCGCATGGTCACCGGCTTAATCAGTGGCGGCGTGGTTATTAATTCTTTTAATGTGATCCATCAAACAGAAACCAGTCCGATACAGGCTGAGAATCTCTCCCAAAAGAAGAACGCTTCCACGCAAATTCGTATCGATAAAAAACATACCTGGTGGTGGGATTAGCCGAAACATCAAGACATCGCTATCTGTTTTGGGGAATTCCCCAAGCGTCCAAGCTCTTTGAGGGCGTGAATATTTCAAGAAATGACTTAAAAACAGGTATTCGTACAAAACGATGGCTTGTGGAGAACAGTTATCTTGTCCTATTTGGCGTTGAGAACTAGAATTCTCTGCACGGGAGCCAGCAAAGCGGAAACGTACGGTTGTTATAATCGGTAGAACTGCCTGCATGGGGCGTGTTTGTTTTTGCTGGTCATTGAGGTTTTGCGGAATGAATCGATTCTAAACAGATTGGGAGCGTTCATTTTGCGAGAGAGGTTCCGTTGGAGAGCGGGATGCGAACTACTATTGGGACATAGATATATATTACTAACGCTAAAAATTTACGAACGGCTCGCATTTTTTTAGAAAGGTAGTTTTTGGTTACGGCTATCAGAAGGAACCAGCCGTACTGGGTTTAACCGTAATACAGGACATGATGTCTCTGGTTTTGAATAAGAGATAATTTTCAGGAAATACGAGTGTCCGACTGAGGACATCTTAGCGCAGTACAGCACTGCAGAAATCAGGAGTTGGAGTTATGTACGAACGATTCACGGACAGAGCACGCAAGGTCATGCAGTTGGCCAATCAGGAAGCCCAGCGATTCAATCATGAATACATCGGCACCGAACATATGCTGCTCGGCCTTGTTAAGGAAGGTTCTGGCGTTGCAGCCAATGTGCTGAAGAATCTGGAAGTTGACCTGCGAAAAATTCGTCTTGAAGTCGAAAAAATCGTTCAGACAGGGCCGGATATGGTCACGATGGGGAAGTTGCCTCAAACACCTCGCGCGAAAAAAGTGAATGAGTATGCGATGGAAGAAGCTCGCAACCTCAATCATAATTATGTCGGCACCGAACACTTGCTACTCGGACTGCTTCGCGAACAAGAAGGTGTTGCAGCACAGGTTTTAATGAATCTTGGTCTGAAGCTCGAAGATGTTCGCGAAGAAGTTCTTAACCTGCTTGGTCATGGTCTTGAAGGAGCAGAAAGCAGCGAACGAGCAGGAACTTCAGGTGGAACGAAATCGAGCAAGAACAGCAAGACGCCCGCTTTGGATAGTTTTGGTCGTGATTTAACCGAACTGGCCAAGCAGGGAAAACTGGATCCCGTTATTGGACGTGAGCGAGAAATTGAACGAGTGATTCAAATTCTTTGCAGACGTCAAAAAAACAATCCTGTTCTGCTTGGTGAAGCGGGTGTGGGAAAAACAGCGATTGTTGAAGGCTTCGCTCAGATGTGCATTAACGGGGAAGTTCCCGATTTACTGGCAGAAAAACGAATTGTCGTTCTCGACTTGGCGATGATGGTTGCGGGAACAAAATACCGTGGTCAGTTTGAAGAACGCATTAAAGCAGTGATGAACGAAGTTCGGCGAGCGAAAAATACGATTCTGTTTATCGACGAATTGCACACTCTTGTCGGAGCGGGCGGGGCAGAAGGAGCGATCGATGCCTCCAACGTTCTCAAGCCTGCGTTGAGCCGGGGTGAGTTACAGTGTATTGGTGCAACAACTCTCGATGAGTATCGTAAATACATCGAAAAAGATGGTGCGTTGGAACGTCGCTTCCAGATGGTCATGGTCGATCCACCAACCGAAGCGCAAACCGTTGAGATCCTCAAAGGGTTGCGGGAGCGATACGAAACACATCATAAAGTTCAAATCACAGACGATGCCATCGAAAAAGCGGTTGAACTTTCTTCCCGTTACATTACCGGGCGATGCTTGCCCGATAAGGCGATTGATGTCATTGACGAAGC
>JAJRTM010000591.1 GCA_024278285.1 Planctomycetota bacterium | reverse complement strand
GTGCTGTGCACACCGATTGTGCCTCACTACTTTTGAAAATAGTTGCCATTGTAGCATTATCAACTCTACAAGCGTGGTACGCAAAGCGTACCCTACACAGATTGGCTAACCGAAAGAGAGTCGTTGTTTCAGGAATCGCGAGAGCTGTGTGGCATTGTGGAACTGCTCTGCCTGCAAACCTGCTTCACGGGCTGCAATAATGTTTTCGAGAATATCGTCGGTAAAAAAACAGTTCTCGGGTGATACCTTTGCCTTGCGGGCCGCGAGTTCAAAAATCTCTGGCTCTGGCTTGATCATGCCGACTTCGTAGGAAAGTACGAAACTGTCGAAGTAATCTAAAATCGAAAACTGATCGCGAATATGCTCAAAATGAATCCGACTCGTATTTGAAAGCAGTACCAGCGGCATCTCTTTTTTTCGCAGTTCGTCCAGCAGCGGAATGATCTGTTCA
Source organism: Planctomycetota bacterium (assembly GCA_024278285.1). GTDB lineage: Bacteria > Planctomycetota > Planctomycetia > Planctomycetales > Planctomycetaceae > Rubinisphaera. Next base: position 7,896 of record JAJRTM010000591.1, on the reverse strand, counting down.
TTCACCGAAAAAATATCTGATGCGGCCCAGCGGAGTTTTTGCTGATCGATACTTTTTCCAAACAGTCCTTCAATCTGTAAATGCAGTTCGTCATCGCTGATAACACCGCGTTCGTAATCGAGCAGTCTTCCCGATTCAAAAAGCCATTCTCGCAATAATTCCGATTCACAATCACAAACGACTGCCATTTGCTGTAGCATTTGTGCGTGCGAAAACTTGACGAGTACATTTCCCATATCAAACAGACAGGCTTGAATCATCGAAATCTTTTCTTTTTTCTCTGAGCCGCTCTTTGGTAAATACTCTTTTGATTCCCCAGCACGGCTGGTTCATTCTGATAGCCGTAACCAAAAACTGTTTTTCTGAAAATTTGCGAGCCGTTCGCAAACTTTTAACGTTAGTAATACAGTGTGTGCCACGGCTCTGTGAGCCGTGCAAACTAAAAGCTAAGCTGATTTTCACGAGATATTCTCATTCCCACGCAGCACGGCTCACAGAGCCGTGGCACACGAAGCAGTTAAATGACGCACCCTACAATATGAATTCTATAAAACCGGGAAGCTATTTCAGGACTGTCCCTTATTACTGAGCCAGGGTTCGAGCAATTTTCAGCAAGTTTGCAGGAAGTTCTTTTTGAGAGGAAACAACCACATCCAACGGTGTGGCAACAATTTCTCCGCTGAGGCGACCAACCAAAGAACCGAATTGACGATTCAGCAAAAATTGAACGGCAGCGGCTCCCAGTTCTGTGCCTAGAATTCGATCAAAAACGCCAGGATTTCCTCCTCGCTGGACATACCCCAGAATGGTTGCCCGTAGTTTGAAGCCGATTCGTTCGTGATGTTGTTGAAAATGTTCAAGTAACGCTGCAGCATTGTTCTGGCTTCCCTCTGCAACCACAACAATGGCATGTGACTTTCCCCGGTTGTAAGCATCGGCCAGTTCTGTGGCGATTGTTTCTGGAGAAATTTCTACTTCAGGAATGACAAATGCCTCTGCCCCTCCTGCCAGCGCGGTCATTAAGGCCAGATAACCACAATTACGTCCCATCACTTCAACAAGAAAAGCCCGTTGATGAGACGCGGCTGTATTCCGTAGTCTGTCGATTGTTTCCAACGCAACATTCAAAGCCGTATCAACCCCCAGAGTAATATCTGAACCATACAAATCGTTATCGATTGTCGAGGCAACACCTATGACCGGAAATCCCATTTGGGCAAGTGCATGAGAACCAGTTTGACTACCATTTCCACCAATCACAATGACTGCTTCAATCCCTGCCTGTTCCATTTTCTGAATGGCAAGTTTGCGTCCGGCTTCTGTTTTGAATTCCAAAGAGCGGGCACTTCCCAGAACCGTTCCCCCGTGCTGCATAATGCCACCCACCTCCCGGCGTTCGAGCAGGCTCCAATCACCAGCCATTAATCCGGTAAAGCCGTGACGAACACCGAATACTTCAAGCCCCTCTTCAATGCCCGTGCGAACAATGGCGCGAATGGCAGCATTCATCCCAGGGGCATCGCCTCCACTGGTTAAAACAGCAATGCGTTTCATAAATAGTCCTCTTTTTGTTTTCCTTAATCAGTACAGAATATGATTGTAGGTGCTGACAAGCTGAAAAGAAACAGTTGTCGTCTGATAGAGATAACGATATGCCTTGTGTGGTTTTTATCTACCAGCAATCTCATTATAATATTTTCGTCGTGTTAACGATGTAAGCAGTAAAACAACTCAAGGAAGACAGTATCAGAAATGAACTCAAAAACCGAATCGACCAGACTCGGACAGCTCGCTTCAACCGCGATTTGTGGGAATGATATCACCTCTTCCTGTCTGTATGTTTCTGCGTTAGCGATTGGCTACGCCGGGCGATGGGCGCCGGTTTGTTTGTTGTTTGTTGCGGGAACATTGTATCTGTTTCGGTCTATTTATTCAGAAGTAGTTGGAGCAATTCCACTGAACGGCGGGGCTTACAATGCGCTGTTGAATACGACAAGTAAATTTCGCGCTTCGATTGCAGCCTGTTTAACAATTCTATCCTACATGGCGACAGCCGTTATTTCCTCGAATGAGGCGATGCACTATTTGCACACGCTTTGGGAAGGGCTGCCGATTATTGCAGCGACGATTGGACTGCTCGCATTTTTCATGTTTCTTTCCATCATCGGCATTACAGAATCGGCTGTGGTCGCGATCGGAATTTTTCTTTTCCATTTGTTCTCCATGTTCCTCTTAATGATTTTTGGGTCCATCGCGATTTTCAGTATGGGAACGGAAACGCTTTGGCAAAACCTGGGCGATCCTGCACCGGGTGGGATTTGGGTAGCGTTATTTTTCGGGTTTTCAGCTTCCATGCTCGGGATTTCCGGTTTTGAATCTTCTTCCAACTTTGTTGAAGAACAAGCAGACGGCGTCTTTCCGAAAACACTCCGCAACATGTGGATCGCGGTAACGATTCTCAACCCTGGAATGGCTATTTTGGCGTTGGCATTAGTTTCTACTCCTGAAGTTCGCGATACCTATCAGAATACACTACTTTCACACATGGGAACCATTGCCGCAGGGGACTGGTTATCGTGGCTGATCAGTATCGATGCCGTTTTGGTTCTCAGCGGGGCAACACTGACGAGCTTTGTCGGGGTCACCGGATTGATCAAACGAATGACGCTGGATCGCTGCCTGCCACGTTTCTTGTTGAAAGAGAATCGCAGAGGGACGCCACACCGCATCATTATTACATTTTTTCTGTTATCGGTTTCTGTCCTGTTGATTACGCAAGGCGATTTGAAATCGATTGCAGCCGTTTACACGCTCTCGTTTTTGTCGGTAATGGGTCTGTTCGTAGTCGGAAATTTACTGTTGAAAGTGAAACGGGCAAACTTGCCACGCCCCACCCAGGCCTCTTACCAAACGGTCCTGGCTGCTTTGCTTGCCGTTGGCATTGCCACTTACGGAAATGCACAACTTAACAGCCAGTATTTACTTGTATTTCTGGAGTACCTCGTGCCCACAATTTTGATTGTCACGCTGATGTTAACTCGCACACAAATTCTGGAACTGCTTGTTTTTTTCGTTGATGAAATTCGTCAAAAAGTAAGTCGCGAAAAGAAAGAAGCGATTGAAAATCATGATCGACCTTCAGCCGCTTCGTGGAGCCGCATTGGTCGTAGAGCGAAACGATTTAATCAATATTTGCACGATTGGCTCGATGAAATTCGTAAACAACAAATTGTCTTTTTCACCCGAGGCGATAACCTGCCCAACTTAAATAGCGTGATACTCTACATTAAAGAAAATGAGCATACCAATCATGTGAAATTTGTGCATGTTCGCCAGAAAGATACAGTCGTTCTTCCCAAGCTGAAAGAACATATTAAATTTCTGGACGAAGTCTACCCGGAAATTGATATCGAATTTGTCGAACTGGAAGGAACCTTTTCGCCCGAACTGGTTCATTCTCTTTCCAGGCAATGGGATATTCCTGCGAACTTAATGTTTATTGGCGCACCAACTGGTCAACTCAAATTTCGCTTATCAGAATTTGGCGGCGTCCGACTAATCATTTGAAGTGACGCACAGTCTGATCGACGTCACTCTGTTCAAGAAAACAGAGTAATAAATAAAGGGTTCTTCACAGAACTTAATGGCTAAAAGAAAAATAGCCACGGATGAACCCAGCACGGCTGGTTCATTCTGATAGCCGTAACCAAACTGATATTTTTCTATAATTTGCGAGCCGTTCGCAACTTTTTACCGTTAGTAATACGGATTAAACACGGATCAATAAAAATGCCACTCAAATAACAACAACATTATTTATGTCAAATGATAACTATTCAATGATGAGTGGCTGGGAATGACGCTTCCTGTTCTGAGAGCAGATTGTGTAGAAGAATTTATCCGTGAAAATCTGTGCTCATCCGTGGCTTTTCAAATCTTCAGCCATTAAAATAGAGGAAGAACCAAATAAAGGAGTCCTCATGACATCGTCGAAGCCCCAAGATGAAAACATGCCTGCATCCATCGAGCCCATCCCTATTTCCGGAAAGTGGACCGTCCCCGATTTGTATGCAGCAATTTCGCTTGCTCAACCCAAGAACTATAAGATAAAAAATGCACTCGTCTGGGGCTTCTTCTTTTGTGGTTTTATCGTTCTCACCTGGCTCACGACGATTTCCTACTTGAAAAATGATACTCACTTAGCAGCCCAGGCATTTGGTGGTGCTGCGGTTTTCCTTTTTGTTCTCTGTTTTCTGTTCTTGCAGAAAAGACGGGGGCGAAAAATTGATGAGAAATTCTGCCGAAAAGGCAAACTTGTTTACGCCCATACCACAGGGCAAATCGACGATACGGAAATTTATTTTAAATCTATAGAGGGTGAATACCATCACAACTGGTCATCTTTTTGTGGGTTTCGAGCTTCAAAAACGGTAGCCGTTTTATATCAACATTATCCTGGCCCCTTCCTACTGGTCCCCCGCTCAAAATTCCACACCGAACAAGACTGGGATAATTTCATCCAACTGGCTGGCAGAAAACTGGATGAAATATAAGTAAGTGATCAAGATCTGACCGATTTCGAACTATTTCAACTACCACGTAAAGAATGCTCCCCGCTCCTAACGCCTCACCCGGCGTAACCGGAACCAAACAGGAAGTAGGTCAGGCTTTCCAGCCTGACCTACGAATATTCAATAATATCCTGCCACTTTTGCGCAGCGTTCCATTGATAAGCCCCTAACGCCCAACGCCTAATACCTAACGCCTATCTCAAACAGACATAATTCGCTATTCAGATGTATTCACATTGACCTCGTTGCGGTACTTGAGATACAAGACTCCATTCCCCTTTCAGCAACGATACATACGGATACATCAGGAGTCGGAATGGCGACTGCATCGACACAAATAATACCTCATTCTCACCTCGAACATCTTCGAGAAGCGAAGCGAATTCTTGAGCATGAAGCGACTGCGCTGCAAACGATTTCGCAGCAGTTGGATGCCGGTTTTTGCAGCGCGGTGGAGCTGATCGCTGCTTGCAAGGGAAGCGTTGTTGTGACCGGGATCGGCAAAGCAGGGCTGATCGGGCAGAAGATTACGGCTACATTTTCATCCACCGGAACGCGATCTCATTTTCTGCATCCCGCAGAAGCAGTACATGGCGATCTTGGTTGTTTACATGCGAATGATGTCATTTTGATACTTTCCAACAGCGGCGAAACAGACGAAGTTTGCAGGTTACTCCCTGTCTTAAAGCGAATGAGTATTCCTGTGATCGCGATCACTGCAACGAGTTTAAGTACGTTGGGACATGCAGCCGAGGCGGTAATTTCGCTGGGGCGACTTCGCGAAGCTGGGCTGCATGGATTGCCTCCTTCTACAAGCACTACTGCGATGTTAGCCGTGGGCGATGCAGTTGCGCTGGTCGTTGCTCGCATTCGTGGATTTACCTCCCAGGAGTTTGCATTTTTTCATCCTGCTGGTTCGCTGGGACGCAAACTGACACCGGTTACCGAAGTGATGAGAAGTGGCAAGGAACTGCGAACCGCCAGCGAGAAGGAAACCGTTCGCGAAGTATTTGGACACAACATAAACGAAATCCGCAGAACCGGGGCGGTGATGATTATTGATGATCACGGTCTACTTTGCGGATTATTTACCGACAGCGATCTAGCCCGCATTCTTGCCAGTCATCGTGAAGAAGTTTTGGATCATCCTGTGAAAGAAGTGATGACAACCCGCCCGCTGACAATTAGCGAATCGGCATTACTTGGCGAAGCAGTTGACCTATTGGCTGAACGAAAATTAAGCGAACTACCGGTTGTCAACAAACTTGGCGAACCGGTTGGATTGATCGACATCACAGATATTATCGCGTTGATGCCCCAGGCATTGGCGTTGAATTCATAAAGAATACAGAATTGAATACCCGGTTAAATTAGATGCTTCGACGTTACCTGTTAACTTTATTCTCGACGATCCTCGTGTTGGGGGTTTACTCAGTTTATGCGCAGGTTACAAAGCAGTTACTCAAACGCCCAAGACCAGTTGTGCAACAGCAGGTACGAACTCCAAGTAATGAATTTCAGGTAAGCGGCCCGCGCATCAGTCAGGAAGCAGCGCTAAAGTATCTGCCCGATGCCCCATGGACGATGAATGCCCGAGTAAAAATACATGCTGACGGCTTGCACCTCTTTTTCAATGAACGTTTTCAGGAAAACGGCAAGAAAGAAATTCGCATCAGACCGGTGGCGATGATCTGGGATGCCGCTGCTAATAGTCAATCAAAAGGAACGAAAGATTCATCAAAAAAAGCTTCCGGGCCCATCACAATTCTGGCTGACTCTGCAACTTTTGTATTTGATGAACCTGTCGAACTTTCCGATATAAAAATGCACATGCTTCAGGAGGGGATGTTAAGAGGAAAAGTGATCATCCGCGGAGAGGACGGCTTAAAAATCGTGGGGGAAAATTTTGTTTTCTCCCGAGCGGCCCAGCACCTGCGTAGCGATAATCCCGTTCATTTTCAATTCCAGCATAGTGAAGGGCAAGCCGGAAACATTCTTCTCAAACTAAAAATGCTGGATGGTCCGCTGTATCGAAATAACCCGCAAATTCTGGGGATTTCCCATCTGCGAACCTCAGGGCATCTGGAAATGGCGTTGGTTTCCAAGCAGGGCAAACCTCCCGTTATTGTTAATTGCGAACGTAGTTTCGATTATCAAGTAGACGAAAAACTGGCGACATTGAAAGAAGATGTATCGATCATACAAATAGACGAGGGATATACATCTTCTATCGACTGCGACAAATTAGAGCTGCAATTTGTGGAAGCAACTTCAGCAGAGACCGTTTCCAGCAATAAAATCGGTCAGTCGGGAAGTAAAATTGAAATCGGCTCGATGCGTGCGATTGGCTCGCCGGTTGTTTGTTCATCGCAAAAACAGCACCTGTTGGCAAAAGGGAGGCAACTCGATTTCGACTTCATCAAAAGAGTCCTCATCATCAAAGATCTTGATGGTGTTGCTCCCAGAAATTCCTTGATGGTGGATATTAAATTTCGAGAAGCCGAGTTGAAAACTCCCCGATTGGAAATTCATCTCGATGAGAAAAACAAGCCGATCTACGCCAATTGCGATGGTCCGGGAATCTTGTCTTGCTATCATAAACAACCGCAATCACCAGGAATGCCGACTGCGAATCGCAAATCCTCTGCATTATTAAAAGCGGAATTTAATGAGTCCCTGACGTTTGAACCTTCCGCGTCGGCTACCGATTCGCAGAATCTTAAAGTCATTACTTTGAACGGGAATGCGATTATTCGTTCTCCCGAACATCACGCTGGTATGATTGCAGATAAAATCCGGCTGTTTCTGGAAATTATTGACAAGCCTGACGCTTCCAGTCAAACACCAACGCGTACCGATTCGGTTGAAGAGGGCTGGTTAATACGCAATGCGATTGCAGAAGGCAATGTTGCAGTCGCCAGTTCTCCACTGGAAGGAGAATACGAAACATTAGCATTAAATTTTGAAGAACGGACCGATCATCAACTCGCGGCTATTTTGAATAAACAGCCCGAACAAAATAAGACGGGAAACGACTCCGATATTCAACAGGCATCCGCTGAAAAAACGGAAATTGCCCGCTTGAATATGCACGTCGATGCAAATAAAGTTTCCATCGATATTCTGCACAACCACACCTTTACTGATTATCATATTGCCCATGTGGAAACGAGCGGGAATGTCCTGGCATCCGGAAAACTTCCTGATGCCCAGGAGCATTTTCAGGTACAGGGGCAAGGTGTGGAAATTGAAAATGCGGGCGACAATAATCAACAATTCCGCCTGCTGGGTACTGCTCGCAAGTATGCTTTTATTCAGAATGGTG
>JAJRTM010000590.1 GCA_024278285.1 Planctomycetota bacterium | reverse complement strand
CTCATCCGCAGGCAAACGGGAGCAACCTTGCTCAAACATATCGCGACTCCTTGCTGGTGTTTGTTTTAGTTCAAACATAACCTTAGCAAGAGTCGCGACTTATGAAAACATGAACGGTATTGCCGTTAAACGAATTGAAAAACTAAAGGCCTCCTGCACCGCAGCTTAGGTAACACCCAAGCGATGGTGAAGAAGGCCTTCAGCCAAGAGAACAAAACTTCAAGTTTTTGGCAGATCTATTCGTTCGGAACTCTTAATACTGTGGGGGTGGTGTGTTATCTTTGGGTCGAGGATGCTTGGGAGGATGATCGGGGCGATCTTCATCTTCTGGTTTGTTCCCCAGCATCTCCATCAGTTCCTTCGCATCAATTTGTCCGTCTCGATTCGAATCGACTTCAGAAAATTTCTTTTTGAGCCATTTGGGTGCTTCGCGGAAACTGAGACCTCGATCTCGATTTCGGTCAAATCTCTGCATTAATCGACGAACCATCTCCATCATAGGATTTCGTTGATCGCCCCCACCGCCTTCGTTTTCATCGTGCCCTTCACCACCGGCCTCATCGTGTTCTTCGCCAGTCGATTCATCTGGAACTGGTCGCACTCGAAATCCTGCATCGAGCTGTGTTGTGAAAGCAAGTGTCATTAAACATGCTAAGGCTAACAGGCCGAAACGTTTCATCACCATCTCCTTGATTGCTGTGTGAAGCTGAATAGTAAATTGATTCTCTTTTCTTTTTGTATAAACGAATCATTTCAGAAGATTCCACAGATTATTTTTCTTTTTTATCAAAAGATAATACTGATAACGCAGAAGTGAATATTCCCCTACCCCCTGAATCGTAGTCTCTGCAGCATTTCAGAGGGGCGTACCTGCTGTTATATTGGAGAAATGACCGGTTTAGAAAAATACTTGGGTACAAATTCAGAACAAGCTTCTTCCCATGAAAAGCGGGCGAATATCGACTTTGTTGCAGGAAGTTCTCCTGCCTATGGAGACGAACTTGCCAGAATCCTGCAGGAACGCATCCGTTCTGCAGCGTTGGTGCTGACGATATTGCTTTCTATTTCGTTAACGTCAAGCCTACTGAACAAAATAGACTCTCTGGTTCTGTTACGGATTTTAATTTTGGCAACAATCGCGGGCAGTCTTTTTAGTTTGCGACCAGGTAAGTCGTATTCCCTGCCAAGATTACGCACGACAGAACTTATCGTTTTTGGCCTGGTAATTCTCCAGGTCTCGTTAATGATGGTAACACGAATGATCGACTTCGCCACTTTACATGATACAACTTCTGTAGTAGCTGTAAGGTATTTCTTTGAAGGAGGCTGGTGTTTGCTGTTGCTTATTTACGGAATTTTCATTCCCAACCCAATGAAACGTGCTGCGATCATCATGCTTCCGGTTTCCTTGCTTCCGTTAATGATTACCTGGGGATTAAAAATAGTTTCTACCGATGTTGCAACATGTCTGGAAAGTGATATCACGGCTCGACCTTTTCCACTTCCTGTTGCAGCAGCATTTATTGGGATTTATGGCAGTCATATTATTAGCACAACGCGCCGTGAAGCATTTCGGGCCCGCCAGCTTGGGCAGTATCGACTGATCGAGCAACTTGGTCAGGGAGGCATGGGGGAAGTCCATAAAGCAGAACACGTTTTGCTCAAACGTCCCTGTGCAATAAAACTGATAAAGACAGAAAGTGAAGCCGATTTGCAAGCGATCAAGCATTTTGAGCGAGAGGTAAAAGCGACCGCGAAACTGACACACTGGAACACGATCGAAATTTACGACTACGGACATACCGAAGACGGGACGTTCTACTATGTCATGGAATTATTGCCGGGTATGAGTTTAACTGATCTCGTAGAACAATACGGCCCCGTTCCTCCTGCCCGAGCAGTTCATTTTTTGAAACAGGTTTGTGCAGCCCTGGATGAAGCTCATTCGATTGGCTTTATTCATCGCGATATTAAACCAGCGAATATTTTTGCGACCCAGCGAGGCGGTATTTTTGATATTGTCAAGCTGCTCGATTTTGGTTTGGTGAAAGAGCAAGAAGTCGAATCTAACGATACTTCAAAACCGGGATCATTCAGTGGGACGCCCCTTTATATGGCTCCAGAACAAGCCGCCTCTTACGAAGATGTTGATGCCCGTGCTGATATTTACTCGCTGGGAGGAGTTGCCTACTTTCTTCTTACCGGAAAACCACCCTTTACTGAAACCAACATCGCCCGTTTGATTGCAGCACATGCCAATGAAAATGTCGTTCCTCTTTCTGAAGTAAATCCTACGATCCCTCTCGACCTTGAAACGATTGTCCTGAAATGTCTCAACAAGAAACCGACTGAGCGTTATCCTAATATCACAAGTCTGTTAGCTGCGTTTGAACAATGTGAATGCCACAACGCCTGGAGTGATAAACAAGCTGCCCAGTGGTGGGAAAATAAATTGGTACAAAATAAGCATATCGAAAAAAACGAATCACGATTTGCAGAAGCAACCATCATCTGTGATGCAAAGGACGACAAAAATAGCTGTTCTTAAATGAAATTCGCCTCAATCGCATTTTCTTGTATCCCAGTTCATGTTTAGTAAATAAGCAGAAATTGGGTTCATCCAGCTAATTTTTTGTTGGAAGTTCTTCAAGCAGCTTGCTTTTTTCCTGGACGGTTTGCATGACCTGTTCCAGGTCTTTAATAAATGCCTGGCTGCCGGCGTGGTAACCTAGTCTGCGGGCGAGGAATTCGCATTCTTCGGTCTCTGGTTTCGGGACGGTTAGCTCTCTGGCATCGCCGCGGACCATGCGGAGTGCATCGATAAGGCGTCGCAAAAAACGGTAAGCATCTCGAATCGCGATGCGGTCTACATGCGATAAAATGCCGAGGGCTTCAAGTTGCCGCAGTGCTTCACGCGTGTTCGTGGTACGAAGTTCCGGGTGCTTTGCTCCGTAAGTGATTTGCATTCCCTGTACCAGATATTCGCAATCGACCAGACAGCCGCTGCTCAGCTTTGCGTTGATAGTCCCTGGTTTTACCAGTTGGCGTTCCTGTCTTTCTCGCATTCCCCGCATGGCTGAAGTATCAAACGGTTCTCCCGTGTAAACAATTTTGTCACGCACACTCACCACACGTTGCCCAAATTCTTCATCACCAGCAATGGGACGAAACTTAACGAGCGCCTGCCGTTCGTAAGGCCAGGCGGCTCCTTCGGGAGAAAAGTATTTTTCAAACGCTTCAATCGAAACAGCAGGCGATCCGGATTGCCCAAATGGCCGGAGTCGCAAATCGAGTTCAAAAATACCATCCCGTTTCGTTCGAATGACTGATTGCGTTCCCTCAACAAGCCGGGTGAAGAAATCGTTGTTGGAGATTGAATTCGATCCTGAAGTTCGCCCTTTTCCCGAATAGAGAAACATCAGTTCGATATCGGAAGCGAAACCGATTTCCTTGCCGCCACATTTACCTAAAGCGGCAACGCAAAGTTGACATGGCTTGCCATTTTCGAGTGTTGGTTCCCCATATTGATTTGTCAATTCTGCAAGAAGCATCGAAGTTGCTGCCTTGAGTACAACTTCTGCAATATCGGTCAATTCCAGCGAAAACTGGCCGAATGTTTCCTCCATGCCCAGAATATGCCTCATATCTGTACGTAACATTTCTCGATCTTTGAACGCGTTGATCCGATCAATTTTCTCATCTCGTGAAGTTGCTTTTTCTAGTTCCGATTCTAATTCCTGTTGAAGGACTGTTGCGTTTTTTGCTTCAGAAAGAGCATCGATATCCGTGACAACCGGAAACAGATTGGTATATTGCAGGCGAAGAAAATCTTCCCAGAGAAAATCACTCACGCCAAGCATTTTGGCGAGTGCATCCAAAACCTTCGGCTGTTCCAATGAGGCGAGTTTATCGGACCAGTCGGGTTGATCGAAAAGTTTTTCGACCAGCTCTCTAAAATGAAGCAGTGCAGATTCAGGATTCGGCGCCCCAGGAAGCATGTGTACGAAATGCTTGATCAGAACGATCGCTGTTCGCAGCATATTCAGCTTCGATTCATCCGTGATTTTCTTGCCATTGGAATCGGTGACATACAATCGATCTGCTATTTTATCCTGAGCCGAATCAACAATGACCCGATCAATTTGCAAACCACTGATCGCGAGCCCGGTTGTCAATTCATAAAGAAATCCGGGTAAGTCTTCGCCGGTGATATCCAGAATGGTCGCATTGGGATCGGTTTGGTTATCGAGAGTAATTTCTACCGGAAGTAACAAACTTGTATCCGGTTCACTTGTGCGAAGAGCCTTCCCGACACGCTTGGCGAGTATCCCCTGGACTTCGCGATGGGATCGCGTATGGAGCAGTTTGCTCAGGTTAAGAAGATCTTCCGAATACCGTTTCCAGACTTCATCGGGAACGGTGTCAAGCGGGGCAGTCACTTCTAAAACGGTGACAAAACGACCGCTACTTTTTCGTTTCCCTGGTCGAGTATTTGATGTTACGGTAACGGAATCGGGCCGTCGTGTTGGAAATAGTCCGGTGAAAACGTGACCTCTTACAATGTTGTATCCGTAGGTAAACAGTAATCCACAAGTGACAGAAAACTGCCCGACTGCATCTTTGCCAACAACTGTAATTTGCCAGCGAGCATTCCCTAATTCCCTGGTTGCGACTTTAATCGGTTCATCTTTTTCGAGACTTTCCAAAAGTTCAGCGTGTCTTTGGATTTCCTCTTCGCTGAATGTCAACGCATAATTTGGTTGTGCTTCTGCGATTAACTCCATTAACGGTTTTTCTTTGATCGCTCCTGATTTCAGTTGATCAAACGGTTGCTCCAGATATTTTTCAAAAACCTTACGGATTTTCTTGCTATGATTTTCGTAGTAGCTCAAAAAAGTTTTTGAGTCGGGGAAATCGAGTTTACGAGCCAGGTACGAAAGTTCTCGCGGCTCTTTCGGAATGTGATGAATCGCTTTGTAATGCGTTAATTGCAACGCATGTTCGATAATTCGCAGGAAAACATAACCGCTGGAAAGCTGACGGTATTCATCGGCTTGAATAAAATTGAATTCCGCCAGTCGAATTAGACCATCACTGGTGTTAATGCTGCGAATTTGCGGGTGGTGCATCCCTTGTGAAAGTTGCAGGTACTGGGTGGCGAATTCGACATCACGAATCGAGCCCTTGCCCCCCTTCACCTCTCCCCAGCTTCGTCCCTGTTTTTTGAGTGTTCTTTCAATTTGCAATTTCATTTTAAGAACATTTTCACGAACTTCTTCTGCATCGACATCGAAAATAATCGGCTCGCATTGTTTCAGGAATTCTTTGCCCAACTGCAAATCCCCAGCAATGGGACGGGCTTTCAACAACGCCTGTTTTTCCCAGAGCATGCCATGCTTTTTCAAATAAGCGATGTGGGAATCGACCGAACAAACCAGTGCTCCGGATTGTCCCCACGGACGCAGTCGCATATCGACACGGTACATAAAACCTTCTGCGGTCGATTTAGACATCGCATCTATTAAGCTTTGTCCCAGCCCCCAGTATCGGCTTGCATCTTCCTTGACAAGAAAAACCAGATCGATATCGGAACTGTAATTGAGTTCTTCTCCTCCCAACTTTCCAAAAGCAAGAACGGTAAACCCGGCTGGATCGATCCCTTCTTTTTCTGCAGCAAAATGCAAACAAGCCTGAGCTAGCGCATCCGCCAAGAGCGAAAGCTGTAAGGTAATTCCTTTGAAATCCATCAGCCCAAATGAATCGCAGGCACCGATTCTCAATAATTCCCAATGCTGATAATGCCTGAGTAAACTGATACGCCCATCGAAATCTTTTGCCTGTGAAGCGTGCCTAATCGCTTCATCGGTGAACTCTTCCCGGCTTTTGAAATCGCCCAATCGCTTGTGGCGAGTCAGCACTTCCAGATAATTCGGATTACGAAGCAGGATTTCCGTGAGAAACTGGCTGCCCACAAACAGTCGCATCAAAATTTCAACGGCCCGCGGGTTTTCGGCCAGAAATTGAAACAACGCCAATCGATTATAATCTCGCGGGCCCTCCACTACTGGAAGATCCGCCAGCACGACACTGGTTGCTTTCGGTTCATAATTACTGTAACGCTGAATATACCGTTCAAAGTTCAGTAACGATTGATCCGGATTGGCAGATTCTGAAAGTGAATAAAGCAGAGTTGGCAGGCAGGGACGCAAAACTTTTCGCTGTTCGTCGTCCTCACAAATTTCTGCCAGTCGCCGGGCAGCCGTTGGCAAGTCGTCAAAACCGAACTCCTTCAGTAATTGAATTCTAAGAGATATAGTCTCCTCTGCATTTTCAAGAAGTAATGCTGGATTATCAGATTGGTTATCAGATGCAAAATTCATCGTTTACTTTCAGTGTAGTTTAGGCTGGATGAAATGTCATTATTGCAAGATGCGGGAATTTATTGCAGGGAAAGCGTTGCAGGAATTTCAAATAGACTCGATCTCCTGTCCAGAATCGATGGTTGACGACTTGAGCAGAAAATTGTCACTGGGTTTCAGTTTTTGAAAATCGTTCCGGTGGGAGATGTTACAACATCTAATTTACCAGCATGATGAATGAAATCTTCCCCGCTTCCCCTCATCGGAATTTCTTACCACGTTTACTGATCTTACCCCGATTTGGTGACCCGTAATATCGCGCAACTCCAAGGGAGAAAAGCAGTTGAAGTTGCTGCAATTTTCTCTTTGATGGTCAGCCATGTGCTAGGTTTAATTGATCAATCCGCTAGTCGGCTTAAACCTGTCTGCTCCGTAAGGCATCACCCTGCAGGAAAACGGCAAGATTGCATTGAAGGGATTAGATCGATTTGAAGGAGATTTCGTATTAAATTTCGGGATCAAGAAATTGTCCCGCGAGTTATCGATTCCAACACGACATGAAATGAATTTGTGATCTAGTTTTCAATGTGATTGATCTCCTGGCACGGCTGCTAGTTCTGGCTGCTGTCCCATTTTATGTTACTTTTAATAAGTACATCAAGGAGATCTGTGAATGACAATTGTAATGTTGATGGCTTGTTATGCCCTGTTCCGCTAAGTGAAGACCACGCTGGAATAGAACGATCAAGGTCGATTCCTGTGACCACAAAAAGTAACTGACGGCGAGAGAATCGAATAATCGACGAAAGAATGAATAACTATGGGTTTCTTGAAAAAAATAATCAAAAACAGACGCAGCGAAGGCTCGGTTGAATCGAAGCAGAGTGGATTCGACCACCTCAGTGAAGAACAACTAGAGCATCATTTGAGCATTGCCCAGTACGGCAGTTTCAGACTCACCGATGCGATTCGCCCTTCTTACAATTTGGACGTTGTTCCAAGCGCGGGGTATCGTAAAGACAGCTATTTCGATTCCGAAACCGGCGTCGAAATTCCAGTTATTATTGCAGCCCAGACTTCACAGCGGCTGATCGATTTATTTATTGATCTACTCGATCCCCTGGGAGAAGAAGTTGATCTGGTTCTGGAAACGAGCCATCAACAGAATGAGGGCGTGCATCGAGATTTGTATCGGGAAGCGATGGATTTACCGGTCCTCAAAAGTGCCTTGTACGACTACGAAGACATGTTGTTGAATGATGGTTGTTGTGGCGTCGCGGTTCTTAACCCGCAAATTCCACTTGAGGTGCAACTCGATGAGCACAAACTGTTGTTGATGTACGGTCAGCATCTCGGACAATTTGAACGAATTTTAATCGAGCACGGTCTCGATTGCAGAGACGAAATTAAGTTCATCACCGAAGCCGAACACGTTCATTCTTCAACCGTTGAATATAGTGAAACATTTGAAGAAGTCAGCTACCGATTGGGTGTAGAAAATTAAATTTTCGTAGGTTGCGTTGAATCG
>JAJRTM010000589.1 GCA_024278285.1 Planctomycetota bacterium | reverse complement strand
GCAAGTTTTTGTTGCATTTTGTCGGAGTTGATTAAGTGCAGGCTTTGCGCTAAATCGGCACTGGTTGTTCGTTCGCATTCGCAGGCGGTATCCATTTGAGGTCTGCCGAAAACTCGCAGGAAAAAAGATTCCTGATTCACCGCATCATCCGGGAACGATACTGCCGGGGCGCCAACGGGAAGATAATTGAAATTATTCTGTGCCCCGGCGACCTCGTTAATGGCATCTAAAAGCACTTCCGCAGAAAGCCGTCGGGGATAAAAACGGGCGAAATTTTGCTGGTCATCTCCATTGAATTCGTTGGGAAATGAACTGAGTTGGTACGTACTGGAATTACAAATTGTTCGACACAATTGTTTCAAATCGAAATCGGAATCGACAAACGACTGGGCAAGTTGATTCATTAAAAGCGGATGCGTTGGCGGATTGGTGATCCGCATATCGTCTTCCGGTTCGACAAAACCACGTCCGAAAAAGTGCTTCCAGTAACGATTGACCAGCACTTTGGCAAAGTAAGGATTCTCTGGAGACGTCACCCATTTTGCCAAGTCGATTCGTGGATCACGCTCGGGAGGGATCTCCAACGCATCGCCTCCAAGAGGGGTTGGTCGCAGCACTTTATCGTTATTCGGATTTTTCATTTGGGCAAGCACTCGTTTATGAAACAGACTATCTTCTTCCGGCAGTTTGTAAATTTCTTTGCGTCCCAGTGTTGAAAAGAAGGCAGCGAAACCGTAGTAGTCGTCCTGGCTCCATTTTTCGAATGGATGATGATGGCACTGGGCGCATTGAATGCGCACTCCCAAAAATACCTGAGCAATATCAGCCATCTGATTCTTCGGGTCTTTCACGACGCGGTACCATGATACAGCCGGGTTTGTTGCAGATTTTCCTTTCGCTGCAATCAACTCTCTCGCCATCTGATCAAACGGTTTATTTTGATTCAAATTTCCCCAAACCCACGAATGAAACGCATGAGTTTCTCTGGCAACCCAGGCTAAACTTCCGTTCGCTTTGTTGCGCAAAATTCCTGTCCACTTGTTGGCGAATTGATCCGCATAGCCGGGGCTTTCCAGCAGGGCATCAATTTTCCTGGCTCGTTTATCTGGCTTCGTCGATGCTAGAAATGTTGTCGTTTCTTCGACTGTTGGAAGTCTGCCGGTTAAATCGAGTGTCACACGCCGCAAAAATGTAGAATCGTCACACACTTTAGAAGCGGGCAGCCCCAATGTTTTTAATTTTGAATAGGCCAATTCATCGATGAAGTTTTTTGTTTTGGGGAATTCGGAAGTTGGTTTGCCGAGCGGAATAATCGCCATGAAGGCAGCCATCTTTTCCTGGAACCGAATCATCACCGAAGTCGTGCCTGTCATCTGCTGGAATTGCATCAAGCCATTTTCATCGACTTCGCACATCATCGGTTGATTGGCTTCGTAATCGGCAACGTGAGTGATATCGCGAATGGTTCCATCGGCATAATAAGCAGTCACCCTTAACTGCTGAGATGAGTTGCGTGAAGCGACACACTGAGCCGGAAAAACTTCTATACGTTCCAGCACCCGTTCGGTAGCAGGATCGAAATGAAGACCTTCGCTGATCCAGCGTTGAATAAGATTATATCCTTCACTCCCTTTGGCCATTCTTGCACCGCCACCGTGAGGAACATCGCCGCACGCTTTTCGCAGTAGTAAACTCTCTTCCGCAGCAGCAGGAAAGACACGACGCCCTCGCAGCTCAACTGTTATATGTTCATAATCGCCAATCGGTTCAAACCCCAACAGCGATAAGCGGAAATTATTCTTCCCGGCTGGTGTCCCGTGACACGATCCGCTGTTGCAACCGGAGCGTGTTAAATGGGGAATGACATCATTTGAAAAGCTGACCGGACGCAAGGTTTCCAGCGATACTACTGTGACAGAAATTATCACAGAAGCCGCTCCCTTCATTTGAATATTGATTTTTGCTTGCCCATTGGCAACAGGCACCACATATCCCTGGTCATCAACAGAAACAACACCAGCGGCAGAAACGGAATACTCAACCAGACGAGTGACATCCTGAGTGGAACCATTTTTTCGCCTCGCAGTGACAATCAATTGTTGACGAGCATCGGAATCGCGAAACAGAATTTCGGTTGCAACAGAGGGAAGAGTTACATTCAATTCGATTTCTTCCGCTGCGTTTGTGCTTGCCGGAATAAGCAACAGAAGACCGAAAAGAAGTGATCCGATAATAGCTTGAGTTTTTCTTTGAATGATTCGCATCGAACTTTTCAGTCCTCTCGTATCGATCTTCAGGGTCGGAATATCGGGGATATGCAGGAAGGATTATCCATTTTCCAAGTAATTAGAGGGCAAAATCAAATCAATAAAAAAAATGATCTTGCAATCGTATTCTAATCGATGCACTATACAGTGTTCAACAGGAAATGATACAATGTTGTGTTAATGGATGGCAACAGGCAGAGCTATCCTGACAAAAGAGGTGGGGAGTCTGAATTACGACTTTTTAAAAGCGGTGGTAAAATAATGATGAGCAAAAAGTCTTCAAAAAAATGTGCTGGCCCGATGAAACGCAGGTCATTTCTCGAAATTGGTGGCTTGAGCATTCTTGGTCTTGGGATGAACGACTACTTGCGTTATCAGGCTCAGGCGAAAGCGGCGGGCGATGACATGCGTGATACGTCTGTCATTTTCATCTGGCTGCCGGGCGGTCCGCCTCACATGGAAACTTACGATATGAAGCCGGATGCCCCGGTCGAATATCGTGGTGAATTTAACCCAATCAACACAAACGCCCCCGGCATCGATATTTGCGAATTGCTGCCGATGCACGCAAAAATTGCAGACAAATTTAATCTGATCCGCTCCATCCATCACGACTTTGCTGATCATGGCGGCGGACACAAACGCTTAATGAACGGCCGAATTCCCGCCACGCCAACCAATACAATTAACGATCCGCCCGCGGTCAGTTGTATCGTGAAAAAGATG
>JAJRTM010000588.1 GCA_024278285.1 Planctomycetota bacterium | reverse complement strand
GGACGAGGCCTCTCTCGAAAAAGTCCTATTAGGATAGTACTTTACGGTGCAATCGCCCTGGTCTTGGTGCGTACCACGACTGAAGGGTTGTGAATGCTATAATGGCTATGTTCCAATTAGGTTGAGAATCACAATTGGTGTACACAGCACACCCTACCCGACTGTAGACTTCAAATTGTATTCGATGACCAATTTGCCAAATGAATTGGTACTGATTTCTGCGATGCACGTTCCGTTGGGGGAAACATAGGTTCCCAATTGATCGATGATTTCCCCTGCCGCGATCGGTGGGATCGGTCGAGTCAGAATGTAGTACGCAAATAATCCACAAATCAACAACAGAGCCAGCATCATTCCGAGGACAGAATAGAAATGCTTCAGTGTGACGGGGGATTTTTCGGGGATGTTCTCTGGCATAGTATCTGAATGTCCCTCGTTCCTCAATACGAGAACGGTGTCGTTATACTTGCGTGCACCTAATGGTTTTTTTAGATTGTTATGGTCTAAAGCTGGTAATATCTGTATTCTTCCGCCATGCTATAGTTCTTCAAGGTCAAACGACTTTGAAAATTCAAAATCGTTTTAATTAAAGGTGCTTTAATGACCGATGTAGAAAGAGAAGGTAATACTCTTCCTGCGGAGCAAAAAGTAATGTCAAGGATGACAATTGAAGACGCAAAAAAAGTTTTTGAAAAATTTGGCACCTCACTTCTTCCAGATTTAGAAGCAATGGTTACTTTATTTCGAGAAAACAGGATTGATGCGCCTCTTTCAAATAATAACTATCTTCATGCCTTGAGTATGACCGACTTCATGATGGCAAACACCAGTAGCAGTTTTCTTATGGTGACAGGTGGAGATGGGGATGGATTTCTTGGCTGTCTTCAGGATCAATTTGATTCCATGCTCAAAAGGATTCAAAAAGCTAACGCAACAGCAAAAATCATAATTCTAGGAAGTCAGAGTACAGGAACTGACATATTAGTTCCAATGGAGCGGAAATATCCCGAGGCTTTAAATGTAATTCGGCTGCACGCCAAGGGGAGCGTTATGCCTCACTTTATCGTTTGCGATGATGATATGGTGCGAGACGAAGAAATACACGAGACTCTGAATAAAGATCAAGACGCAAACTTGATCAAAGCAAAAGTGTATTTTCGAAATAAACCTGTGGCTAAAGTGTTTATCCAACGATTTGAGATGATTTGGAATATTTTGTCTGAAAAATAAGAATGACTGACTTTTTTACGATCATCTCCTTGGTTCTCTCCGTCTCGGGGGCCACATACGCTGCTCTCGTGGCTATTCGTAGTTGGTTGAATGATAGGCTTAGCGAAAAACTTAAAACTTCAGATCAGCATCTAAATTTTTTGAATGGTGATGAAACATCGATTGGTTCGCTCAAAGAGCAGGCAAATGCTTCGAAGAAGTGGATGGATCGATGGAATAATCTCTGGAGTTTCGCTTTTGCGACTCCTATTGTGTTATTCATGCTTGCGACATACGGGCAGTGTATTCATCTTTTATGGTTCTATTGGGGTGTCGATAATATTTCTGCGATCAATTCTGATGCGTGGCAATTTTATAAGTGGTTTCTTTTTGGGCTTTTAGCAATCGATGTCATTTGTGTACTGTTGACTTTTGGTACATTCGGTGGAATATACTGGAATTGCCGGTCCATAAAGGAACGGTATGATACTGCTATAGAAGCACAGGCCAAAAAAGTGAAAGAGGAGAGCGAAGAAAAAAGTAGTTCGCCCAAAAAGCCTACAAGCGAAGAACGTAGCACTCCAAAAGATTGACTCAGGGCAAGTTACTTTTCTTTAATAGATTTGGAAAAAGTTGCAATGATCTAGTCCGCAGTAGCGGCCCCTACATGCCGATTGATTTTCGTGGGTTGATCCGCACGAGTTTGTCGATTTCGTTCTCACTCAGGCCGATTGTTTTGAGGTTGAGGACCATTTTTTTTAAGGGGCAGGCGGAGCCGACGAAGTGGCTGCGGTCTTTTGCCCAGGGGACGAGGTCTTCTTCGATGATCACTTCCTGATCCGCCAATCGGTAACGTCCCGGTCCTAAACCGGTGGCACTGATGGCATCGGAAACGACGCAGCATCGATCAATCCCTGCACAATCGAGATAGTTTTTCAACGCGAACAGCGGAACGTGCGCTCCATCTGCAATCAGGCCGATCCAAAGGTGATCTGCGAATGATAACGCTCGCTGGATGATGTTATCGTGGCGGTGCATTTGTTGCGGACAGCCGTTACCCAGGTGCGTGAACATACTCAAGCCGGCATCGATGCCTTGTTTTAATTGATCGATTGAAGGATCACAATGCCCTGCAGAGACGACAATATTTTGATTAGCGAGCCAGCTTGTTACTTTTGTATCGGGGTCTTGTTCGGGGGCGAGTGTGAATATTTTTGTCAGCCCGCCGGCTGCATCGAGTAACCGTTTCGCCAGATCGGTATTTGCCTGGCAGGAGTGCTGTGGAGGATGCGCCCCGATGAAGCCATCAATCGGCGAAAGGAACGGTCCTTCAATATGGATGCCTGCGATCATTTTTTCGATCAGCGGGTTTGACTCTCGGCATTCAACTATTTTGGCAAGCCGATTGCACATCGCATCGTGATCAGCGGTGATGATGGTTGCCAAAACGCCGGTCACGCCATCTTGCTTGAGCACTTCGCAAGCATGCAGCATTTTATCGGCTGTTAAATCATCCCCATTGAAATCGACGCCGACGTATCCGTTAAGTTGTAAGTCAAACATCTAGTTCATTCGTTTCCTGTTGAGTATTATCTGGTATTGGGTAAACAATTACTGTCGAGTTTTACTAATAATTATTTGGCTGAAGGCCTCTTTTACCATAGCCTGGGGCATCGCCCCAGGAAGAGATCAAGATTAGCACCTTTGGCTGAAAGCCATATTCAATGCTCTTGTTTATGGCTTTCAGCCAATAAGTGAATTCGGTCTTTTTACCTGGGGCGATGCCCCAGGCTATGCTGGAATTGGCCTTCAGCCAATAAAATTAAACTTTGAAGATACGACCGTAATTGTTTGCCCGATGCCTGGTGGCCTGAATACTTAAAAGTTTCTGCATTGTGATTATTTGTCGTCTGCCTGAATTTCCTTCAGCAATAATGAAAGGCGTTGCACAATTTCGGAGTGTTCATTCCAGAGATTTTTTGTTTCTGATGGATCGTCTTTGATGTTGTAAAGTTGTCCGGTTGGTTCATTTTGAGAAGGGGTGATGTTGCGAGGATAGGTGAAGCCGCCCGAGCCGCGTTTGGGAATCATTTTCCACGGGCCTTGACGAATGGCAAAGTGTCCCCAGAGTGAATGATGGACTGCGTATTCACGAAGCGGTTTTTCTGTTTTCTTGCCGAGTAGCGCCGGCAGAACATTTCGGCTATCTTCGCCTGCACCATCTGGTAACTTTCTGTTTGTGATCGCAGCGCAGGTCGCAAGCAAATCAGTCAGTTCGATCAACTCATCACTCGATGTCCCAGCCGGGATTTTGTCGGGCCAGGTTGCAATAAACGGAACACGATGTCCCCCTTCCCAGATATCTGCTTTGGTGCCTCGCAAAAACGCATTGCCTTGGTGTCCACGTTCTTTCACATATTTCGCCCGTCGATTGAGCCGATAATATTTCAAGTCATCAGTTTCTTGTGGAGTCCACCAGTGATATAGACCGCCGTTATCGGAAGTGAAAATGACTAACGTGTTTTCAGATTGCCCGGTTCGCTTGAGGGCATCGACAATCGCTCCAACAGTTTCGTCAACTTCGAGAACAAAATCGCCATACTCGCCCGCTTCGCTTTTACCATGATATTCATGGTTAGGAACCAGCGGCAAATGGGGTGCAGTCAGCGGGAAATACAGAAAGAAAGGATGCTCGGCATCTTTGGCTTGCGATTCAATATACCGAACCGCCTCTCCGGTAAGTCGGGGCATGACACCGGAAATGGTGAAATCCGCAGAGCGAACTCCCTGATCGACAGAGAGGAATTCCGTTTTGATTTTCTCAGATGGAATTGTTGGAATCAGATAAGGTCGATCATTTTCGATATAGCAAAATGGCGACATATTCAACGAAGCAGAAATACCAAAATAAGAATCGAAACCACGACCAACGGGACCGCCGATAATCGCCTGCGTGTAATCAACATCATCCCCAATACGAGGCGGGATTTTACGATCAATCGACACCGCGGGAACGGGCCGTTTTGTTTTATCGGTCCACTGCATTCCCAGATGCCATTTGCCAACGCAAGCCGTATTGTATCCAGCCTGTTTTAACAACGCAGGCACCGTCAAGCGATCTTTCTCGATTAACGGCGGATCAAACCCATCAAGTACACGGTATTTCAATCGTGTCCGCCAGCAGTAACGCCCGGTTAAAATTCCATAACGAGTCGGCGTACAAACAGCCGATGGTGTATGAGCATCGGTAAACCGCCTTCCATTAGCAGAAAGCCTGTCAATATGAGGCGTTGCAATTTTCGATTCCGCGTTGTAACAACTCACATCGCCATAGCCAAGGTCGTCTGCAAGAATGTAAATAATGTTGGGATTTGTTCCCGCAATAGCCGGTGATGCAGAACAGATCAACAAAAACAACAAGAGATATTTCAATCGGATATATAATAGTCGTGATTTTATCGCTGAGGCCATCTTAATCGTCCCTCTCATTTCTGCAATTGTTTTCAAACTTCTGATGGAGAAGAGTTTACACTTTTAATCGAGCGACTGCCATGCTTCGATAATCATATTCGATTGCACACATTTCGCGGTTTATGGAAAGCGAGTTTAAAATCTGCTATTTACTTTGCAGCATAATCGATACTGATGACCGCATCATGAATACTGATATTGGTGGTACGAGCTTTGACGGATTTCCAATACGCTTCTCCCATGTCGGTACTGTTGGCGGCACCGAAAGCGAATTCGTTTCTTGGGTATCCGCCCCGTGGGACCAATGCGGTTGCGACATCGATTTTCAAAACATGATCAACAAAAACCTTTACTCCTGTTTTATTCATTTCAATTTGATAATCGTGAAACTGCTCTGTTGTATTCATCAGATGCTTAACGCTGCTGTTATGGTATAAGTAAATCTCATTTGGTTTCAGGATGAGTCGGTTACCGGATGCTCCATTGGTAAAAATAATAGCATTGTGGCCGGAGACAACTTTCACTCGCGTTTCAATAACCGTTTTCGAATTTGCATCGGTTCCCCAGGGGTATCGGTAATAAAGATAGTCGCCGGAAGTTGTACCGCGATCTGCAATAAGAAGTGCCTCCTGCTGAATGATCGATTTTGTCTTGCTGGAACCACGGTCCGCTGTCCACGGTTTTGCAGGAAGTTCTTTTGCGTTGTAGATGATGTTCCAATCTGTCTTCGAAACTGGAAGAGACTTCATGCGAATAGAAATCTGATTATCTCCCTGCTTCAGTTTCGAAACCGGCACTTCGTAATCGAGCCAGTTTTTTGCTTGCGTACATTTTTCCAAAACAGTTCCGTTCATCCAAACTACAATCTGCGAAGGTTGTATTACCTTGGGAGCTTCCAGATGTAGCACGACTTTCGGCTGATGCCCGCTTTGTTGTGCAGCTTGAACATCGTCTGCAATTGGAAGATTGAAAGAGAGTTCATTTCCAGGAGTGATCGCCTTGGGATGGGAAGGAGTCAGAATGGGAATCGTGCGATAAGAATCCCCCTTGATCAACCAGCGGGACGGATTGCCATCGCGGACGGTGACAAAATAAAGTTTCTTTTTGTAGCGAATCGTGTCCGGATTCCCCAGTTCTTTCCACATCGGCGAATTTGGGTTGAAGTGATTATAGGTGTAAAGCCCGTTCGCTCCCGCCTGCCAGGCTTTCATCGCCCGGCCTCGCAAACCTTCCAGCGATCGACGATAGAAACGCGATTCACCAAGCACACGTGAATCACTTAAACAGGGATAAACAGCCACTCCATATTTCTTTCCGATTGCAACACTCTGTTCCCATTTGTTGAGTCGAAAATATCCCGTCGTGATCAGGATGTCGAACAGATCCGAATCCATCCAGCGATCTAAATCGAAACCGATTGCCTGACAGAATTCAATAGAATCGGGAACACGGATCGCAATTAAAATGGGACGCCCTCGTTTGATTCCTTCTTCTTCGGTCATTTTGCGTATGAGCTGCATCAACCCGGTCATTAAATCGAGTTCCTGCTGCGTTGCTTTCTTGCCGTTAGCGACCGATTTGAAGTAGCACAGGTGTCGAAAGAAATCGAGCTCGATGCCATCCACATCGTAATTCTGACAGACTTCTTCGATGTACCGAAACGCCAGATCGCGAATTTCCTTTCGGGCATAATCAACCGAACTCCACCTGCCGTAGGGCGTCCGCTTCAAGTGGCTTCCTACCAGCCAATCCGGATGATCCTTCTTCAACTGTGGAAACAGAAAATAAGGCTTTTCGGGAGTATGAGCCACATCGTGCGTATCATTCATACGCATCGACCAGAAAACTTCCTGATCGCGTGCGTGACCATAATCAACAACCAGTTGCAGCGGATCCGTTTTCATTGCAATCAACTCGGAAGTAATATTCCGTTTATTTGGTGCGATACCAAAATCAGCAGGAGAATGCTTGAGTACCTCACCCACTTTGGTGTTGTGCGTAAACTGCCCAAACCCGGAACTGATCGTACAATAGAAAATTGTGTTGACCTGTGAATTCGCCAGTTCGGTCGTGCGCTGTTTCAGAAAACTTTCGGCTGTCAGTTTTTCCTTGCGAGGAAAATAAAGAGCATCACAACCATCGTTATTGGCGGCAAAACGTTTTTTGAATGCAAGTGTTTCACGCAGGCTTCGCAGTTTCTCAACAGAAAGTGGTTTCTCCTTTCCACTTACAAAAGGAGCAGGGATTGCAAATAAAACGAAAAGGTAAATCAGTGGGAGTGTCAGTTTTGAGAAGATCATTGCAAAAATCCTGAGTGAGAAGGTGGGATGTTACTGTTGAATGATAAGTGTCTCGATTAAACATGATCGGCAGTAATGATGAACTGATGGCTGTAAGGTTCGTCATTCTGTTAACAGCGTACACCATTTACCAGTTCATTGGCAGTGTTGTAGAATAGATCTTGGATTTCCGGTTCTCCCATATCGAGTAAATCGGCAGTTCGCTTCATCGCGCGTAACTGTTCGTAGCGGGTGAATGTCATTTCCGAATTGCAGTGCGTTAAATTGAGACCATGATTTTCCGGACTGAGATACGCCCAGCCGAAACCGAAAGTGATGTACTTACCCCGTAAAACGCCAATCGGAATGTCATCGCTGCCATACATGACGCGATTGGGCGGGACCGATTTAATGAGAGCGGCGATCGCATCGGTCTCGCAAACCGAAGAGGTATCGTACCAGACGTTAGGGAGTTCACGCAGCACGCTCGCAGATCGTTCAATCGCCCAGGTAGAATAACTTCTTGCGCAGTGAGCCAGAATCCAACGTACGTTCGGATACCGCTGGCACAAATCCTGCAGGTCTTTCAGATTATCCGGGTCGGCAATGGCATCTGTTTTCGAAAGGTGCATCATGATGATCAACCCGCGATCATCAGCGATTTCAATTTGATGCTCTGGTAGAAAATCGGTAATCGAACAATTTACCGCATCTCCAGTGGCTGAATAAAACCGATACGGCTTGAATCCCAGAAAATGAGATTGATCGAGTTGCCTGTAAATCTCATCACTCGACATTTCAGGATGCACCAGCATCAACGCGGCCGATTCTGAATCCTGGCTAATCTCCTCAGCAATGTATTTGTTGGAAGCATCGAAATCGCAGGGAGGAGAAAATGGAAACGGAAACGAAAGCCGATGCACTTCACGTCCCGGCATCAACATCGCATCGGCTTCATCGAGTAGCGTAAACGAAGCTTGTTCGTAATGCGGCAAAACCAGTTTCGCCATTCCCCCGGAATTCTTTTGCGGATCGAGATTGAAATCCCATTTGTAAATATGACTATGTGCATCAAACACTTTTTCAGGAACAAACGAATCCAGTTCCTGTTCCCAAATTCTGCGATCAATATCTTTAATTTCAAATGGAGATGTCATCTTCTCGTTTCCTAACCCGGCGTAGCCGGAACCAAATAAGTTTTAACCACAAAGCACACATAGACCCCAGCACGGCCTGGCCGCAACCAACTTTTTCACCACGAAAACTCAAAGAACACTAAGAAAAACACGAAGACAGATTAAATCGTTTAACGGCAAGCCGAAGGCGACTGCGTGAACAGGTCTGCATGGATTGAAGGTATCGAACCACGAATGAACGCGAGTAACTATTCAGCGAATTGTTACTGAATTAGGCCAGCGAATCAGCCGCACGGCGCTAAGCGCGGTTATTGTGGTTTCGGCACATATCCTGCGATTACTACTTAACATGTAACCGGGGCTTGCGCCCTACGGCTGAATAGTTACGAAGAACATTACATTAGTTTGAAGAATTTACATTTGATGTCAATTCATCGGACCTGTTTTGACGTGATTGACTAAATAGATTACATCTCATGCTTCCCCTGAGAATTTTCATCACGATTCATTTCTCCATTCTTCCCTCCTGTTTATATATGGGCTATTCGAAAGGCATTTTTATGTCTCGTTTCGGAATTTGTGTCGCAGTTTTGTTATCAATAACGGGCTGTACTTCAACATCCACTTCTAACACCGCACGCACTTCTGTTGAACAACTGCTGATTTCCAATGCGGTTGATCAGTCGTTAGATAAAGTCGATTTTCGTCCCTTTGCAGGGCAGGCTGTTTTCTTGGATGATACTTATCTGGAATGTGTTGATAAAAAGTATCTTGTTTCTTCCATTCGGCATCGTCTGCTTCGTTCCGGAGCCAGGCTCGCTACAAAAGTTGAAGAGGCGGATGTTGTTGTCGAGCCACGCGCAGGGGCGGTCGGTACAAACACGGCTGATGCCTTTCTGGGAATGCCCGAAATTGTGCTGCCTGGAATGCTGACACTGCCTGAAGTTCGTTTACTGGAACGAAAAAACCAGCGGGCGGTCGCGAAAATTGGCCTCGTTGCTTACGATCCCAAAACAAAAACTGTCTTGGGAGATGGCGGTATGTCGCTGGCGGAATCGGATGACAGCAACTGGTTTGTATTCGGAATGGGCCCTTACCAGAACGGATCCGTTCGTAAAGAAGTTTCCAAAGGGGTGAAAACTCATCCTCAAGGACGCTCTCAACCAATTCCACAACAGGTTGCTTTTTCCTCTCCTGTAAAACATTCTGGACCTGATGGAAAGCTCCAGCTTGCTTCAGGAAAAGAAGAAAAACTTAAAGTGACTCCTGCAAAAAAGACGACTTACAGTTCCCCTGTCTGGAGTAAATAATGAACTGAGTGACTTTATTTCTCTCGGCGTTTGAACGGATAAAACCAAACGCCATAAGGGAGAAAACGAACGGGTAGCGGCTCTTGAAATCGCTGCGGTTGGCCCAATTCCCAGGCATAGCAACCGGAAAGGATGTTACTGGGAACGCAAGAGGCCTGTTCATCTTGTGCGGTCGCTTTACGGCATCCAATAATTTCAACCGAGCCAACAAGCAAACCAGTTGGTAACGATTCGATCTCCAATTGATGAGATTTTATGGCTTGCCATGCAAAATCTTCCTGAGCACTCTTTTTTGATGTGTAAAGATAAATTCTGCCGCGAATATTTGTTGGACGCGAACGAATTTCAAGCGTTTTACTGCCTTGCAGAATCAATTCTGCCCAAGGCTGTTTAACTCCTAACGCAATGCGGTCGCGATCTATCTTTTCCATCGAAAAAGATTCTTTCATTCGCCTGGTTTGCGGACACCGATGGAAAGCAGCAGGTTAGCCCAGAGTGCCTGGTCGGCTGTTTGAATTGTTAAAACCAGATTTTTTGATGAGACTGCTTCATAAAAATCCCATTTTTGAATCGGTTCCAATTCTACCGGGGAGTTTGCATTTTTAATAATTTGACGAAATTCATCCCAGACAGGTGGATCGCCCTTGCCTGCATAAGGATCGTCATCTGGAATTCCCATCGTGTTAATAAAATCGACAGGAATTGCAGTGAGCAATGTCTGCAAAACCTGTGCAACGGTGACTAATCCAGGAGCTAGATTTAATGAGACCAATTCCGCATTGGGGCCTAATGTTGAAGAAGCGGGGTAATTTCCATCTGCAATTAGAATTTGGCTATGATGCCCGGCGCGGCCAATAATGGCGTTTATCTCTGGATGAATCAATTGATGTTTCAGCATGCTCTGTTTTCCTTGTTTATTTATTTGTGCCACTACCATTTGCAAACTTTAGTTTTTGAGAGGGTAAAACCAGCAGGTAGTGCGCTATCGAAACATAAACCACAAAAGTCCAACCGTCAATCTAACTGGACAGCGTCAGGTTTATCGGAAAAGAGTGGCCCGTAAGACGGCTTTCCAAAACTGTCTTACGGGGCGTTGGCCTTGCGTCTACCCATTTTTAGATGAATCTCTTCTGTTGATACCACCTAAATCACCACTCTTGCAAACAGTGTAACTCATTACCGCAAAGAAGGTTAGGGCAACAACGCAAACAGAATCTGGGGGTGCACATTGGGGTTTGTACGGCTCTGTGAAGGAAGTGTTTGCTTAGTTCTTGATTTTAATTCTGGCTATCAGAATGAACCAGTTGTTTCGGGCCAAAGGCTGGCCTGGTAAATTTCTTAAGCTGTTGTCAGTTGTACTGTTGCGCTTTGTTTTATGATCCCCTGTTGGGTGCCACGGCTCTGTGAGCCGTGCGAACTGAAAATCAAGCTT
>JAJRTM010000587.1 GCA_024278285.1 Planctomycetota bacterium | reverse complement strand
TAAACAAAATGTCGTGTTCAGTATGTTTTCACTGTTTTGAAACAGGCCTTTTCAGACGTTTCGTTACATTAAACCATGTTCAAAGCTAACTTAAAGCGAATAACGCGACTTCGGAAATAATAAATCAACAAGCCCTAACACCCCCGGCTCGCCGGGTCGACTTTTATTTTTTACCGGGTACCTCAGTCAACCTGTTCAGGGTTGCCTGAGTGCCGTCAGGCACCCGAGGTATTCAATGAAAGAGTGAGACTCAAAGTAAGCATTGCCTTAAATTAAATTCCTCGCGTTGCTTCGCAACACAGACAACCCTAAACGGGATTGTCTGTGCTACCCGATTCAATTTTAATTATTTTATAATCATTTCTTTGCGTCGCCGCGTCTTTGCGTGAAACTCTTTTCCAAATATTATTTTTTTCCTCAGTGTTCTCGGTGTCTCAGTGGTTCACTTCTTTCTTCTTTCGTGTGAAAAATATCCTGCCACTTTTGCGATGTTTTTCACTGATAAGAACCTATGTTGCTTTTTGTCATTAAGTATTTAGTATTTTTTACCACCTAGGAATTTCACGGATGAGTTTGAATATTGTCATGATGGCGACCGGCGAATTTGCTTTGCCTGGTTTCAAATCGCTCGTTGCTTCAGAACATCATATCTGCGCCTTAATTACACAGCCGGATCGTGTCAATCCCCGCAAGAAAGTTCATACGCATCCGTTGAAAGAATACGCGATTGAACAAGAGATTCCTGTTTTACAGCCGGAATCAATCAACACCCCTGAAGCAATCAATAAACTCAAAGCGTTACGCCCCGATGTCGTCATGGTTGGCGCGTACGGTCAAATTCTTTCTGCAGAGGTGATCAACGTTCCGGAAAAAGGAACCTACAACTTGCACGCCTCGTTACTCCCCCGGCATCGTGGAGCTGCACCGATACAGTATGCGATTTGGAAAGGGGATAAAAAAACGGGCGTCACCATTTTCAAAATCGAACCGAAACTTGACGCCGGCCCGATGATCGTCAAACGGGAAACAGATATTCTACCTGACGAAACAAGCGGCCTGTTACACGACCGTCTTGCCATTGTCGGGGCAGAAGCCGTGATCGAAGCAATTCATTTAATCGATTCTGATCAAGCCGTTCCGTTACTTCAAGATGATTCGCTGGTTACGAAATCACCGAAGATCAGCAAAGCCCAGGGAGAGATCGATTGGAAATTATCGCCCCATGAAATTGATTGCCATATTCGCGCCATGCAACCGTGGCCGAACCCGTTTACTTTTTTGCATCGCCAACATCAAAAATCTGAACGCATTCTCATTCTGAAAGTGACTCCTTCCAACCTCTCTTCAACAGATACAACCAAACGACCTGGCTACATTGTCAACCCTCAAAATAATTCGCTACTGGTACAAACGGGGGAAGGTCCGCTTTCCATTGAACTGATTCAAAAGGCAGGCAAAAAAATAATGACAGCCCAAGAATATCTCCGCGGTCACTCACTCACCAAGGAAGATTATTTTGGTTCACAGTCATAACGTTCATTATTGCCAACCAGACAATATTCAAAACCTGTTCGCTTACCGTTCGTTCCCTGCGGATAAAAAACACTATTTCACGACCTTCAAATTGACTGTTGCTAACTTGCTTAGTTATCAGCCATTCACTGACTGCTTACCCAGAATGTTTCACCAAGTTTTCTACACCTTCCTGCTAACCCTTTTTCCTTGTAACCTGTTTCATAGTAAAAGGTTACGAATTTAAAAAACCGCGTTATCAACTATTTTGGTCGCTTCTATTAATAATACTAATAAATATTTCTTTTTCTTATTTTCTTTTCATATTCCCGAAACAGAAATGTGAGTAACTCAACAGATCAACGTTTACTTACTCTTCAAATGAAGCAACAACAGGTTCCTGCAGTTGTTTTCACCATCTGAATCTCATTACCTTCCATTATGAAACAAAGAACCACTCTATTTCGTGATGCTTGACTGTTCCGTTTTTAAGCTGAATTCAGTACAATTCCCGCTTCTGGAATCACTAATATTGACAGCTCAATTGATCAGAGAAAAGAAGCGATGGAATTAAAATTCAAGCGGGATGTTTTATTGACTGCCCTGCAAACGGTGGCAGGAGTTGTTCCTTCTCGAACGCCCAAAGATATTCTCAAGAATACAAAACTGGTGATTGATGCAGGTGCTGCCACGTTGATGGGAACCGATGCTGAAATCGGGATGCGGTATGAAATATCTGAAGTGGAAACAGGTTCCACCGGCGAAGTTTTATTACCAACGCAGCGACTGATCGCGATCTTGCGGGAAGTCACATCGGACGAAGTCGTTCTCGATGCAAGCGAAAATATGCTGGAAATTTCCGCAGGGCACAGTAAATTCAAATTGCCTGTCGAAGATCCTCGCGAATTTCCAGATGTCAATTCTTTCGATGCAGAGCAATGTTACGTCGTTTCCGGGCATTCGCTGCGGCAGGCAATTAAGCGAGTAGCTTTTGCAGCCGATGATGAAAGCACACGCTATGCGTTGGGAGGGATTTATATGGAAATCTCCCCGACACAATTAATCCTGGCAGCAACCGATTCACGCCGACTGGCCGTGATGGAAGTACAGGCGGGTGTTCGTGGCGATGTAACAGAAACGGTTTCCGTTGTATTACCTCGCAAAGCAATGACGTTGATCGAGCGGAGCATTGAAGGGGACGAAAGCGAAATTTTGATCGCACCAAGTGAGAACGAAGTGCTGGTAAAAAGTGGCAGCAGTACAATTTTCACGAGATTGGTTGAAGGACGGTTTCCCAATTTCCGAGATGTTTTGCCAAGCGAAACTCCAAACAAAGTCGAAATTATTGCAGGTCCGTTTCACAACCTCGTACGGCAATCACAAATTGTCACCAGCGATGAATCACGTGGCGTTGATTTTGTCTTTACCAAAGGTTTAGTCACACTCATATCGCAAGCAGCAGATATCGGAAATTCCAAAGTGGAATTGCCGGTCGGTTACGAGGGCGAAGATGTCGCGATTATGTTCGATCCCCGTTTTGTCGCAGAGTTTTTGCGTGTTCTCGAAGCAGAAACATCCGTTGAACTCGGTTTAACAGGCGGCGAAGACCCGGCTGTGTTCCGATGCGGCGAAGAATATAAGTACGTCATCATGCCGCTGGCTCGGGAAACTGCTTGAGAATAAAGCTGGAGTACAAAAATTCCTGTGGGTTGTTGGTACGGTCAATAAAATGGGAAAGAAGAAAAAGAAAAAACGGTCTGGGATCGATCATGAAACCGAAGAAATGCTGCGGCTTGTAATGGTTCGCAGGCGGAAAGAACTTTCGATACGAGGCGGCGGACCGACCGGAATTGGGAACCCTCTACGTGAAGTGATCGCTCGCAGAAAAATCGGACGGTTACTTCAATCCCAGGAACTGGATCGACTCTGGAACGATGCAGTTGAACCACAAATTGCAGAACAGACAAAAGTTGTCTCATTAAGAAATCGAGTGCTCATGATTAACGTTTCCGATTCAGTGTTAATCAGTGAATTGGCGAATTTTCATAAGCAACAAATACTAAAAACGATTCAACAAAAACGCCCGGACATCGAAATAAAAAATATCAAGTTTAAACTCAATGCCGGTTTGAAAAAGAAATAACAAAGGCGAGCTGGGAGTGTTAACCCCCTGGTCATTCACCTTAACGTTACAGACTACCAAAAAAGAAAATAGTGGAATAAGAATGAGTACGGAAGAAACCAGTAAGAAATCGGATGGCGAATATGGGGCATCGAATATTCGTGCGTTGGAAGGGATCGAAGGGATTCGATTACGGCCCGCAATGTACATCGG
>JAJRTM010000586.1 GCA_024278285.1 Planctomycetota bacterium | reverse complement strand
GCGCAGCGTTTTTTTCAGCGACGAGTTTTCGCCACGCCCCAGCCCAACCGCCAGGCAACCGACAGCCAGCCAGATCAGCAATATCGAATTAGCAAACCCCGCCTGTTTCATCCTTGAACCTGTGAACTACTGATTTATGGAACCACATTCCCAAAATGTAGGATGGCGTGCTTGCACCCATCTTCGCGTGCCAAGTTGTGTCCGGTGAGAAAATAGAGATGAACCTGTTGTCCTGCAATCGGTTCACGAAATGGAAGCCGTATTTGATGGGTGCAAGCACGCCATCCTACGGTTTCGTCTTGCCTCCCTAACCTCAAAGGTGCGTCACGACGCACCCTACGAACTCAATCGTTCTCTGTGGTTTCTTGTTTCGAGAGTCGTTCTTCCAATTTGGCAACTCTTTCCTCTAGCGGTTTAAATTTTAAGTAGTAAATGTTAAATAAAAAGCTGAAGAGCATGAAAAACAATGGGAAAGTCATTATCTCAAACATTACTTTAGGCCCCGATGCCAATACGAATAAATCCATAACGTTACGCACCTTTCATCTGTTTCTTACAAATCTCCGCTATCGCTCATTAACACGTGTTTCCAGTTCGGGAGATGTTCCAGGCAGATGGCGGTTCCTCTTGCGACTGTTGTCATGGGGTCGTTATCTATTCGTGCGGGGATGCCGATCTGTTCGGTTAGATACGTATCGATACCGCGAATTAAAGCGCCGCCGCCGGTGAGAACCATGCCGGTTTCTGCCAGGTCGGAAATCAGTTCGGCTGGGCATTGCTCAACTGTTTCCCGCAAACAGATCGCGATCTCTTCCAGAATTCGTAGTAACGCTTGACGAATTTCTTCGCTGGTGATGACCGCTTTGCGAGGGACGCCGCTGACAATATCTAACCCGCGTACTTCTAGTGTTTTTTCCTGTGGCAATCGCCAGGCAGAACCGATATCTATTTTAATCTGCTCTGCGGTCTGGATGCCGATTTTCAGTGAATACTGTCTGCGAAGATAATCGACAATCGCCTGATCGAGATGTTCGCCGGCAATACGTGTCGATTTACTGACAACGATATCTCCCAGACTGAGGACCGCGACTTCGGTCGTGCCGCCGCCGATATCGCAGATCATCGAGGCGACTGGTTCTGAAATGGGGAGTCCTGCTCCGATCGCTGCCGCTCGTGGCTCTTCAATCAAATAAACCCGCCCTGCCCCTGCCCGTTCTGCACTGTGAAAGACGGCTCGTTTTTCAACCGGCGTAATGCGACCGGGAACCGCGATAACGGTTCGCGGACGGAATCCACGATGCCTGCCAATTGCTTT
Source organism: Planctomycetota bacterium (assembly GCA_024278285.1). Taxonomy (GTDB): domain Bacteria; phylum Planctomycetota; class Planctomycetia; order Planctomycetales; family Planctomycetaceae; genus Rubinisphaera. Next base: position 1,905 of record JAJRTM010000586.1, on the reverse strand, counting down.
GCGGACGAAGTATTTCAACATCGCTTCGCACAGTTTGAAATCGGTAATGACCCCCTCACTTAACGGACGAACCGCAGAGATGGTATCCGGAGTGCGACCGAGCATCTGCCGGGCCAACTTTCCAACGGCTGTCCCTTTGCCGAGGATTTTGCGAGAATCTTTTGCCAGCGCCACGACCGAAGGTTCATTCACAACGACACCGCTTCCCAGTACCGCAATCAAAGTGTTTGCGGTGCCAAGATCAATCCCTAAACTGGGAGAAACCCATTGTTGTAAACGATGAAACATGTTTGTGTCTGTGTGTAGGCGAGCCGGGGGTGTTAACCCCCTGGTTATTCTCCCTTTATTTTGTTGATGGTCAATTTACACTCAAAGTTACCAGGGTCACTACTGACCCGGCTCGCCTGAAAACTGTTTGGTTGCACTGTTTCTGGCGAATCCTCTCATCCCTATTACAAGATATGCGGACTTTACCGGTAACGGCCCATTTTCAGCAAGATGGATTACTGTTTCAGCTCTTTCAAAATGGCGGCAGCGGCTAATTCAGCCAGTTTTTGGGAACCATGCGGCGTAAAATGGACGTTGGCGGGAATCTGGACCTCTTTCATGTGCTGCATCACGTAGCAGTGATGATCGTCAATCGGAATGTTGTTTTCCTGCATGATTCGGGCTGCAATTTCATTGTAAGCGAGTTCGTCCGATTTAATTCTGATGCGACAACCTGCCGGAACGGGGGTTGTATTTCGCCAGATTAACTTTGCTTTGGTCTGTTTCAATCTGGCGACGAGTTTTTTCAGGTTCTCTTCATACTGTTTAATAGGCACCTGATGCTGCCCCTGCTCTGGAGAAACTTTTTTCCCCTTCTGGTTGATATAAGCCAGATCGTGCAGTCCCCAGTTGAAGTGAATGAGATCGTAGTCTCCAGCGCCGAGCCATTTATCGATTTGCGACAGTCCGCGTGATGTCGGGCCGCCGTTGGTGGGAATGCGATGCACGTTCGCTTTCCCCTTGAGGATTTTTCGCAGCGCGGGCGTGTAGCCGATGGAAATGGAATCGCCGATAATCAACACCCGAGGCAAGTTCGGGTCATCAATCACTTTTGCGTACGCGGCACGCTTTCCTTTTTCTACGACATATTCTTGAGCGATACAGAGTGAATTCAAAGAGATCGAAACAATACAGACGTAAAGCAGGCGGGGCAAAATAACTGAGAGGCGATTCATTACGATTCCTTATTTTTCAGGGATGTGATTCAACGTGTAATATGCGACTTTGTGAAGCAGAGGCAACCCGTTTGCAGAGCGGATTGCATCTGCGTGTAATTCGTGAATATGTCCGCGTTGTAAGCCGTCGATTTTCAGGCGAACTATTTTTCCATCTGGCGATACGGTTGCGGATTTAATCGTTGGCGTTGTGTGATCCACTTCCGGCGATCCGTACGATGCTTTATAGATGTAGGTGTAAGTCCCCAGTTTATAGGAGTCCAGGTTTTCCGCTGTGCCGCGATCAACCGGCGAGGTGAAAACGAGTTCGAAGCCATCCGGTTTTGCTTTCATTTCGAGAATTTCAAACGGAACATTTCCGGTCCAGTTCAGCCGTTCAATGGAAAATGGTTTAGTGCCGATAGATGCCCAGCCTCTGCTGGTTCCGCTGACGAACATTGCTCCATCGGGTGTCATTTCCAAGCCCAGTGTTCCGGACGCGAAACCGGATCTGAATGGAAAACAGGCTCCCTGATAATGCCCGTTCACTTTTTCCAGATAGACCCGCATGACAATACTTTGTGTCTGATCACCAACAAAAAGTTGGTTCTGAAACGGCCCGAATTTCCCAGCGGTGGTATCACAGGTTATCCCTGAAGCAGACTTTCCCATTTTCGTGTACGGAAACAGAACAGCAGCCGGC
>JAJRTM010000585.1 GCA_024278285.1 Planctomycetota bacterium | reverse complement strand
TACGATTTTTGAAAAACTTGAGGCGTACGGGTGAAATTGCAGCCGTGCTGATCAACCATGGGTTTGGCGATCTGGTTGAACGGATCGGATTGGGGAAGTATCTCAACTGGGGACGCCGAAAGATATTAAAACATTCTGAAGCCGATACCCGCAGCTTAACCCGTGGCGAACGCATTCGCCTTTCTTTGGAAACACTTGGGCCAACATTCATTAAGTTCGGGCAAGTTCTCAGCACACGGCCCGATTTAATTCCTCCTGATATTACTGAAGAACTCTGTAAACTTCAGGAGTCTGTCCCCGCTTTTAATTCCGACGATGCGATCACGATTGTTGAAAAGGCATTGGGAGCACCTTTAGAGAATTTATTCACGGAATTCGACCACACTGCGTTGGCTTCTGGATCTTTGGGGCAGGTACATAAGGCAATACTTCCAGGCGGGCAACGCGTTGTTGTAAAAGTACGTCGGCCCAAAGTTGTGCAGCATGTCGAACGTGATTTGGCATTGATGACTGAACTCGCCATTCTTATTCAGCGACATATTCCAGAATCTGCCATCTTCGATCCACCTGGTCTGGTTCGCAATTTTGATCGCACGATTCGACGAGAACTGAACTTTCAAAGAGAAGCAAGATCCCTTCAGGAATTCGGCAGGCTCTTTGCTCGCGATGCTTCGCTGTATGTGCCCGCTGTTTACGAAGAAATGTGTACTCCAGATGTTCTTGTCATGGAATATATTGAAGGCTATCGAATAGATGAAATCGGTACGGTCGAATCGTTAAATTGCCAGCGAAAACAAATAGCAACCAACGGTGCCAGGCTGTTTATGAAGCAGGCTTTCGAGTTTGGCGTTTTTCATGGCGATCCACATCCGGGAAATATTCGTATTTTGAAAGATGGTTCGATCTGCCTGCTCGATTACGGTATGGTAGGCACTCTCGACGAAGCGACGCGGGATCGTATCGTTGATCTGTTCGTTTCCATTGCCACCAAAGATGATCGTAAAGGGTTACGTACAATCCTGCTTTTGGGACAGCCTTTTCGCGAAGTAGATGAGCGGTTACTGCGATCCGATTATCGCGATTTTGTCGAAACATATTACGGCTACTCGCTGGAAAAAGTTGACATTGGAAAACTGCTGGCTGATTTCATTTCCATCCTTGCGATCCATGGAATTCGTTGTCCCGCAGATTTAATGTTGCTTATTCGGGCGATTGTCAATCTGGAAGGATCCGCACGGAAAATTGATCCCGGATTTAATTTTGCGGAACAGATGATTCCGTATGTGAAGCGACTTTTGAAAGAGCGATATAAACCGGGATATCTCTGGGAGCGTTTTCGCAATGAAGCAGAAGAGTTTGGACGGATCGCGCACGATGTCCCTTTTGAATTTACAACATTGCTCAAGAAATTAAATCGGGATGAAACCTCGATTAAACTGAAGCACACCGGGTTGGATCATTTAATTACCGAAGTGGACCGATCGAGTAATCGAATCGTAATCGGCATGGTCATTTCCGCATCGATTGTCGCCTCCAGCCTGCTTGTAAGAAGTGGCTCAGCGAACAGTTGGTTCAGTATTCCAATTTATGTCATTTCGAGCTTCCTTGGTATATGGCTAATCTACGGCATCTTCCGCTCCGGACGTTTATAAACCATTTGTAACTATTCACCCGGGTAGCCCATCCGCTTTTAGCGGTTGGGTTGTGTAGCAACAAGATGCTCGCGACATGTGGCTTCTTTTTTATTGAAAGTGCCAATGGTATCGAACGCACATGGTGCGAGCATCTTGTGCCTGACGGCACCCAACCACTGAAGTGGTCCGGCTACCCTGATCATCAATTCCTGTTTATCCGGGTTAAGAATTGCGAAGTCTCTAACTGTGATTAGTAGAGACACTGGCATTCTTACGAATACGGTTTAATTCTTTATTGATAAGTGCGAATTCAAGTTGTTGAGGGAGTTGTTTTTTCTTGGCGCTTATTGCTGCGGTTACTCCGGCTGCTTCTCCCATTGCAACTGCATTGCCAGTGACGCGGTAGCTGGCGTGGGCAAAAAAGTCGCCGCTGATGCAGCGACCTGCCATCAGTAAGCCGTCAACATCTTTTGCGATTAACGCGCGAAGTGGAATATCGTAAGGGACAGCCTTGTAACCATGCCCGCTGTAGGCAGCTTTGCGATTGGAATCGCGAGTAGCAGCATGGACATCGACTGAAAACGTAGCACGGCAGATTGCATCTTCGTGCCTGGCTCCTTTGATCAAATCATCAACAGTGACAAAATAACGCCCTTTAATTCGTCTGCCATCTCGAATACCGATTTGCTCGGCAGTCGTCACCAGACGTGTTTCGCTCCAACCACCTCCCAGATTTCTGAGGCTTTTGCACATCAGAAACAATTCTCTTCGCGCACGAATCGTTGCTTCTGTCACAGCAACTGCATCGTAAGGTTTCACGCTGTATTCATGATTAAACATAACTGCTGCAGTCGCGCCGCCCATGTGCCACAATGTCGGTTTGGCGTAAGTTGGCTCATAACCCGCTTTAGCCATCTCTTTGAAGAGACGATCTTTATTTTTAGTCGAAGCCGTGTTTGCAAAATCAGCCAACACGTCTGGAGTCGCGGTAATAACACCCATCAGCGACATCGGCTGGCAGGGGCAATCCTTATCTCGACCGAATTCCCATTCACACCCGGCAAGCGATCCTAAATCGCCATCGCCTGTTGCATCGATAAAAACATCAGCCTGCCATGCTTCGCGACCCGATTTTGATTCCGTCACAACTGTTTCGAGCCGTCCTGCATCATTCTTATACGCCCCGACAATACGTGTATGTAATTGAATTTGAATTTTTTCTTTCTGACAGAGTTCTTCCAACAGAAACTTCATTGCTTCGATATCGTACACATAATTCTTTTTGCTTACTTTAGGTTTTCTCTGGTCGTAAGTTGTGGCCTCCATCGCTTCTAACTTGGTAACCAGTTCGGTATTGAAGCCCGGCTTTTCCGCATCGATTACATAAGAAAGCATGCCGCTTGTCCAGACGCCGCCCAGGCAACCGTGCAGTTCAATCAACTTTACGCTTGCACCAGACCGAGCCGCAGCAATCGCCGCTGAGACTCCAGCCGGTCCGCCACCGCAAACAACAACATCAAACCGACCTGCAATTGGAATTTGGCGAGTTGGTTCCTGGTAACGATCACTAGCAGTTCCGGATTGAACAGTTGAGCAATGTGCGCCAACACCAGCGAAAGTGACCGCACCAGTCAGGGTATTGAAAAACGCTCTGCGATCAAATAGTTGGTTCATCATGTTTCTGCATTTCTGAGTGGAGACAAATTAAAGAACATATTCATGGTAGCAGAAACGCTTTTCCAGTCCCCCCTTTGGGAAGAGATTGTGGGTAGTTCTGGTTGATCTTTTGATCCTTCACTTCAACCAGTTTCTCGTTGGCCTGCGAAAATATTTTACCGTCATGTGTTACTTTACCAAGATGGAAATCGCGAACGGTAATGTCACGATCAGGAGAGAAAATTTCCACCCAGCTTTTTGGGTCTTTGCGATGGCGATAAGTTTGAGACATCGGACCAATTTGGACGAGGCGATATTCGTCAGAGATCGGGAATCGCAAATCAACATCGTCAATTGATAATGTCTTCACCTCAGCCGCGATTTGAATAGAGCCGGGACGAGTAAACTTGAGTTGTTGTAATCGAATATTCCGAAGTTTGCCAATCGCGATACTGAAATCAACATCTCGACCAAGTTCAAGATTCGGTTGATCGTATAATTTAAAATCGCGGATATTGGTGATCTCTCGCAACGTGATATCATGAATGGGACAATCGAGTTTGGTGCCATCAGCAAACTGCTTCACGCCGGGCAGCAATCGGATGGCATCGGCTGATGCTATACCATCAGGGGCTCCTGCTATTTGTTCGACAACAAGATGATGAATAGGACCGAAACTTGGTGCACATTGTCGCCAGTCCCACGCGGTAAGCGAAACGGTATCGTCGTGAGAATCTCCGCTGACATGACGTATAACCCCCTGACTTGCCGGTCCACTGACATGAACTCCATCACGTCGATGACCATCAAGTAGTAAACCATCAACTAAAAAGTTCTTGACATTTCCCAAATGAATTGCAAAGGGCTTACTCTGCCTTATCGTCACATTTTTAACAGACACATGCGATACATGATGCAGCAGAATCACGCCATGCGTTCCCGGTACAGGGTTATTCTTTGCTGAATACCCTTTGACGTTCCCGTTATTCTCTCTCGTCCCTGTGGCGAGTGTTGTCCAGATACCTCCTTCAATTTTGATATTTGTATCAGGCTGAAGATTATCAGGAACCGGCTTGTTGGCAAATCCAAGAATATTCTTATTACGAATCATACAGGTATTGCAACCAGGAACGAGTCGAATTTCGGTATTCACATCGGCTTTGAATGAATCTCCTGATTGAAGAACCAGCGGACCATCCAGATAATAAGGTTCCTTGCGATAAGGCAAATAAACGGAGTGCTCTTTATCCAAAGTAGCTTGAATAGCCGCCCTCCATATTTCCGCAGTAACAGATCTGTTTTCCCACTTTTCCTTCTCAGTTGGCCAACGTTCATTCCAAGTTTCGGTACGCACAAGGAAGCGGAAGTCATCAAGCCCGGCAATGGCAGCAACTTGGCTGCTGAGCAGGCAAAAGACAAAAGTTGAAAGTATGAAAAATGATTTCAGCATTCCGCTTCCCTCTGATAATTTCGCTATCAATTCTTACGAATGAACGACATCACATCGGCCAGGTCTTGTGGTGTCAGGTCTTTTTCGAGTCCTTCGGGCATGAAGGAAAGAGTGGACGATTTGAGGAACTCCAGGTCGTTTCGCAAGATGGTTACTTTTCGGCCATCCGCCTGGGCAATTGTGATGCTGGTCGCGGTTTCTTCTGCGATCATGCCGACGACTTGTTTACCCTGTTTGGTAACCGCGGTCCAGGAACGATAGCGGGCATCGACACTGCGGTTCGGATCGAGAATGGCAGGGAAAAGGAAGTTGACTGATTTATCCTGCAGTGCCGAAAGTTTCGGACCGAAATCGACTCCGATGTTTTGATGCTTGTGGCAGTTGGCACACTGCTTTTTGAAAATTTCCTGACCACGATCTGCATTGCCAGTCAGGCTGTTTGCCTTTTCAAACTTTTGAAGCACGTCTGCCCGTTTATCATTCGGGTTGCTGGCGAAAACTTTCTGAGCCTGTTTACGAATCGTTTCATCTTTATGAGAAAGCAATAGCGAACGGCTTGCTGCGGAAAGATCTGAAGGATTGAGTTGTTTGGCAACCAATGCGTCGATCAACAGCTTGACCCCTCGGTTATTGGATAGCAGTATCGACTGAGCGGTTTGATGTGGCTGGGAAGCCAGGTTTGGGAGGGCTTCCAGAATGTTCTTTTGACGCCCGAGCCTTCGAAGCGATTCAATCGCAGCAATTTGCAATTCAGGTGGCTTGGTGACACTGAGGAATTCACTCAGCAGTTCGATATCTTCGTTTCTTTGATCAATCCCCCGCCCCAGCAGATGCAGTGCGGTGATGCGATTGATAATTGTTTGGGGAGAGACGGTTTTTTCTTCCAGGGCAAGGTTTCGGGCTTCTTCAAAAAGTGGAGCCAGGTGCTTGATGGCTGCTTGCAGTTGTGCATCGTCTCTCTCGACCAGCTTTGTGAGCCATTCGCTTTTTCTATCCAGAGAGTCGAGAAGGCTTCTTAATGCGGGGAGTTGCCACGGTTCTACCTGCGAAGTTTCAAAGAGAGAGAGTAGTGTTTTCAAATTGGCATCAAGGTCTTTTCCTAACGCGGTTGCAATGAGTGCTTCTACGATCTGTTCTCGATTTTGACCGGCAGCTTTCTCTTTGAACAGATCAACGAGAATCTGATCGGCGACACCAACGGATGAGGAAAGAATGGCTGCTCGCATCCACG
>JAJRTM010000584.1 GCA_024278285.1 Planctomycetota bacterium | reverse complement strand
CGAAATCACCAAGCCTTCCGATCTTTCCTGGGAACATTGCGACCCGTTTTTGGCTGCCTGTGAAATTTCGCTGCAAACAATGCTTAATCGGGAAGAAGGCGAAAGTCTGGATGAGATCTTTTGTGATCCCGCTCTCGCAAAAAAGTTTGATGATCTTGCAGCCGAATTAACTCCCGGATTTTCCGTTTTTGAATACCGCTGGGGAGCATTGAAAATTCGTGACCAGGCAGAAACGGCTCGCTGCCAGGGCGTCATTCTCTATAATGCCAGAGGAGCTCAATTGAAAAGACTTCTACGAAAAAAGATGCCGATTTCAAAGCTGACTACTACAGAACTCGAAGCGTCTATCCAGAAGGAAATTCCTGAAAAATCTGGTATCTATCTCATTGTTGGAAAGAAAGAAGAAGTCCTTTATGCAGGAGAAACCAACAACTTAAAGCAACGCCTGCTCGCGCAATGTAATTCTTTTTATTCGGGTTACTGGCAGGAAATGACAGAGGATCTTTCCATTAAATATTGTACGATAGAAACAGATGACCTTACTAATCTCGCGTGGCAAGGCTGCCTGGCGAAAAAATATCAACCGGTTTTGAATTACTACAATATTAAACCATGAAAGTGACTGTAAGAAATATGAATTCGTTTTTCATGGAAGTGATGGACGACACGATGGCAGACGTATTGCGAGAAAAGACGGAGGCGGAACGATTAAAGATAGCTGATCGGATGTGGAGATCAGCCCGGTCGATTTTGCGTGGAGCGATTCAAACCGAGCATCCTGATTGGAGTGAGGAACAAGTCAACGGGGAAATCGCCGAGCGGATCAGTCACGGACTGGTGAAAAATGAATTCAAGTGACTTGGGACCAGCCGAACTAATGCCGTTTGTAGCGAACTTACGATTTCCTCACCCATCACTGGGTACCTCAGTCAATCCGTTCAGGATTGCCTGAGTGCCGTCAGGCACCCGAGGCATTGAGAGTGAAGGGTTGAGAATAAAAATAAACGCTACCTGAAATTAAATTTCTCGGGTTGCTACGCAATACAGACAACCCTGAACGGGATTGTCTGTGGTACCCGGTAGGCAAGCAATTGAATGAGTAAAATAAAATGAGTCGTGTCCCTGTAATTCGACCAACTTCTACATTCGCAACGATTTTGCAATTGATCCTTCTTGGAACGGCAATGGTCGTTGGTTGGAATATGGCTTCGGCACCTGAAGGCGTACTGGCTGGTATTGCGATCTATCTGATTTATTCTTTCAGCACCCGCTTGTTAATTCCTCGTGATCATCGCCGCGGTATACGATTGGTCCGCCATCAGCAATACGAAAAAGCGATTGACGAATTTTCAAGAAGTTACGATTTTTTCACTCGCTTCGCATGGCTTGATCGATTCAGGTATATTCTATTGATGACACCTTCCACAATGAGCTACCGTGAAATAGCCTTGTGTAATAAGGCGTTTTGTTATTCTCAAATTGGGAAAGGTAAGCAAGTGTTGAAGTATTACCAACAGGCGATATCCGAATTCCCAGATTGCGGCCTTGCCGAGGCCGCGATTCGAATGATTGAATCGGCTAAGGTATAGATGAAGTTTCTGGCCTTTAAGGAATTCTCTTATGTTATCTAAATTACAATATCTTACTGCTTTCTTACTCCTCTTCGTTCTCGCTGCAGAAACCTGCCCTGCAGAAAACAGATCCGGTTGGAAAGCGGGGGTGGCGAGTGTGAAAATTACGCCGCGCGGACCGATGTGGATGGCTGGTTACGCCAGCAGGAATAAACCATCGGAAGGAGTCAAACTCGATCTATTCGCCAAGGCGCTTGCGCTGGAAGATGCCGGCGGGTCGCGGTTTGTGATGGTGACGACCGATTTAATCGGCATCCCTCTCACGTTGCGTCTGAATGTTGAAGCAGCTTTCGTTCAAAAGTTCAAACTCCCAGCAGCGGCGTTGTTACTCAACGCATCACATACGCATTGCGGTCCGGAAATTCGATACGAACGTGTTGAAGGAGAGACTGTTGATTCTGCGATCCTCAGTACGTCGCGGCTTTATACTCAAAACCTGGAAAAACAACTGATCGATATCATCGAACAAGCCTTTATCGATCTCGAACCGGCTTCTCTTTCTTACACTTTCGGACGCGCAGGATTTGCGATGAACCGACGAACGCCGACCGCAAAAGGGGTTCGCAATCATCCTTACCCGGAAGGACCGGTTGATCATCAGGTTCCCGTCTTAAAAGTATCGACTCCCACAAAAAAACTGAAAGCGATTTTATTCGGATATGCGTGTCATAATACGACGATGGGGTTCTATCAATTCAGTGGCGATTACGCGGGCTTTGCTCAGAAATTCATCGAAGAAGATCACCCAGGCACGACCGCATTATTTATGATGGGCTGCGGCGGCGATCAAAATCCGTATCCACGTAGTAAAGAGGGACAAGCTGCGCAACACGGAAGGGCGTTAGCGAACGGAGTCGAAACGGCACTTCAAAGTTACGATAAACCTGTTACCGGAAAGCTGGGGGCGGAATTGGTAAACGTTGAAATCGATTTCGCGACGCCTCCCACAAATCAAGAGGTACTCGCGCTCATCGCTTCCAGTAACAAATACGATAAAATACGAGGGGCCGCATTACTGAAAGAGCTGGAAACAGCAGGAAAGATTCGCACGACTTATCCGTACATGGTGCAGGTGGCTCACATCGGCAACATCAAGCTGGTTGCACTCGCGGGAGAAGTGACGATTGATTACAGTCTGCGATTAAAAAAAGAAATGCAAGGCGATTTCATCTGGATCGCCGCTTATTCCAACGATGTATTCGGCTACGTTCCTTCGGCTCGCGTCATCAAAGAAGGGGG
>JAJRTM010000583.1 GCA_024278285.1 Planctomycetota bacterium | reverse complement strand
GAAAACAACGATGAACCAACCGTGGCATAGCCGCAGGTTAAACAATTATCATAATTTACCGCAGAGTACCCAGCACGGCTGGTTCATTCTGATAGCCGTAACCAAAAACGATATTCGAAAAATTTGCGAACCGTACGCAAATTCTTACCATTAGTAGTGCAGAGAGACGCGGTGAAAATTGTTGTGAATTAGATTCTAAATTGTAAAGAACCACGAAAGGGACGAAAAACACGAAAAAAACTGGTTGATAATTCGTTTAACGGCAAGCCGAAGGCGACTGCGTAATCAACTCTGCATGGTTTGTAGATGTCGAACCACGAATGAACGCCCATTAACGCGAATCAATTTTCAACCGTTTGGTGGTAAAAGTTCGTAGGATAGTTGCCAATAATTACCTGTATATTTCATAGAAAACAACTCGGTATGCGAAGATGGGTACAGACACACCATTCTACCAACAAAATGAAAACCTGAAGGCCTGGTGGAATTATTTTATGGTTCTATGTGATTCAAAACAGTTATCTGAAAATATCCTGCCAGTTTTGCACAGCATTTAATTGGTCAGAAATTTTAACATACGGAAGTAACAATGAAAGCGATCCAGCTAAAAGAACCAAAGCATTTCGAGCATATTGATATCGCGGAACCAGAGTCTCCCGGTCCAGGGCAGGCATTGGTGCGAACGCATCGCATGGGAATTTGCGGCACCGATTACAGTGGCTATCTTGGGAAGATGCCGTTTTTCAGTTATCCGCGCATTCCCGGTCATGAACTTGGCATCGAGGTGCTTGAAGTTGGTGACGGCGTGAGCAACATCAAGGCGGGAGATCGTTGTAGTGTCGAACCTTACATGAATTGCGGTCAGTGTTATGCCTGTCGCAAGGGAAGCGTAAACTGCTGCGAGTCGCTGAAGGTGATCGGAGTCATGATCGATGGCGGGCTGTGCGAACGGTTTCTGATTCGAGCTGACAAACTGCACCCCTCAACGAAGTTATCGTATGAACAACTCGCCCTGGTTGAAACATTGGCTATTGGTTGCCACGCTTGTGATCGCGGAGACCCTCAGGAAGGAGACCATGTGCTGATTATCGGTGCCGGGCCAATCGGATTGGCGACGTTGGAATTCACTCGCCTCACTGCTGCGACGATCACGGTGATGGACATGGTTGAATCGCGATTGGATTTCTGCCGCAAAACCTACGGCGTTGCACACACAATCCAGTTCAAAGGTGGTGGCAGCGAAATTGAACAAATCCGCGAGATTACCGGTGGCGATAAATACGCAGTCGTAACAGATGCAACCGGGCATAACGGCTCGATGGCGAACGCATTGAATTATGTTGCACATACCGGCTCGCTTGTTTATGTCGGCATTACGACAGAGGAAGTCTCGTTTCCTCATCCCGCTTTGCATAAACCGGAAATGACCATCAAGGGTTCCCGCAACGCCTTGCCGAGCGACTTTACACGCATCATCAGTCTCATCGAAGATGGCACAATCAACACAGACCCCTGGGTTACGCATCGAACCACCTTCGAAAATGTCATTGATGAATTTGAGTCGTTTACAAAACCAGAATCCGGCGTTATCAAGGCTGTTATCGAACTCACGTAATTTTCCGCAATCAAACATTGTAAAAAATATTGAAAGAAGTCAGTATGATTAAGTCAGCAATTACCGTCAGTCTTGTTGAGGAAGCACGCGGTGGTCCTTTCGTTTTTTGGGATGGAATTGCCGCAGCGTGTGAATGCGTTTCCGAGCTTGGATTCGATGCAATTGAAATTTTCGCTCCCTCAGCCGATGCTGTCGATTGTGAGGAACTGACTGCTTTGCTTGAGAAACACAATCTCAAAGTTGCTGCTGTGGGGACCGGTGCGGGCATGGTTAAGCATGGATTGAACCTGACCGATCCCGACCCAGAAAAACGAGAAGCCGCGAAAGATTTTGTTCGTCAGATGATCGACTTTGGCGGTCCCTTCAAAGCCCCGGCTATTATTGGATCGATGCAGGGAAAATGGGGCGGGGATCTTGATCTCGACGGTGCATTAACACTGCTGCGGGAAGCTCTGAACGAACTTGGGCCCTACGCGGCGAAACATGGCGTGCCACTCATTTACGAGCCGCTGAATCGGTATGAAACCAACCTCATTAAAACAGTTGCACACGGCGTTGAATTCCTGAAAACGCTGTCAACAGAGAATGTGAAACTGCTGGCAGACCTCTTCCACATGAATATTGAAGAAGCAGATCTCGCGGCAGCGATTCGCACCGGCGAGGGAAAAATCGGACACGTTCATTTTGTCGATTCAAACCGGCAGGCGACCGGGCTGGGACACATGAACTACGCGCCAATCGCGACCGCTTTAATTTAAACCGGTTACGACGGCTATCTTTCAGCAGAAGCATTTCCTATCCCTGATTCAGAAACAGCAGCCGTGAAGACGATTGAGGTCTTCAACAAATACTTTCGAACATAACGCGACATAGTGGTATATCCGGAACCAAACAGGAAGTAGGTTAGGCTTTCCAGCCTGACAAATGTGGTTTCCAAGATCACCATCTTTTATTTTACCAGCGAACTCAATAAACAGTAGTGGAAAAGTCTGCTTGCTATCGTGTCAGGCTGGAAAGCCTAACCTACGATTCATCAAAACATCCTGCTAATTTTACGCAGCATTTCATAGATAAAATACTTTATCATCTTTGAAGTTAGCGACATAGAGAGAACCAGAGAATGAGCGATCAACAAAAATGTGTAACTCTTGGACTGGCGCCAAGTTTTGGATTCGGTGACCGAATTGGCTTGGCAACACCGGGGCATGTGGAGGCGATGAAACGCTGCGGAAATGGAATGGAACCGATCTTCCCGCAGCAGTCCATTCGAGAAATGACGCGGACCCAGCGAACAGCACAGCAAGTAATGGACGATGCCTTCAACGGGGCAAGATCTGCCGGGTGGGAAGGTCGTATTGGGGCAGACGCAGATCACCTGAAAACACCCGAAGATGTTGATGTGACAGCAGCGGCTGGCTTCACGTTTTTCACCATCGACCCTTCTGACGATGTTGATCAGAAAGCGGACGATTACGACGAAGCAACTCTGCGAGAAAAGTTTCAATCTGCCCGTGAATCTGCACCGTGGTACGAAAGCTATCTGGGGACTTCGGTCGATCTTCTTCCAACAGGAGCTAAGATTGAACTGTCTGAAGAAACCTGTATGCGGGCGGCTGTCAAGTATGGCCCGGCTATCAAACGCGCACTTGGGCTTGGTGATCACATCAAGGCTGTTCACGAAGCGAAGGGGGGCGATTACGAAATCGAATTATCGGTCGATGAAACCGATCAGCCGACGACGCTCGCAGAACATTATATTATCGCCGATCAGTGCCTCAAAGGCGGTATGAAACTGGTCAGCCTGGCGCCGCGGTTCATTGGCGAAATGGAAAAAGGAGTTGATTACAAAGGAGACGTCACTGCACTGGAAACCTCACTCAACGACCACGCAGCGATCGCCGAACTGCTCGGTCCGTATAAGCTGAGCTTGCATTCTGGTTCAGACAAACTTTCGATGTATGCAGCTCTTGCACGCGCTACCAAAGGCAGGTTCCATGTAAAAACAGCCGGCACAAGTTATCTCGAAGCACTTAGAGTGGTCGCCCGGCATGACGAATCGCTTTTCCGTCGCATCGTGCAATTCGCACGTAGCCGATACGACGTAGACAAGGCAACTTACCACGTAGCAGCGACAAACGATACCGTGCCGATGGGCGATAACCTTGACGCAAAGAAACTCGAACAACTCTACCTTGAATGCTGGGCTGACGTACCGCAAGGCTTGGGCTTTACCGAACCGGGGCGCCAAATACTACATTGCACATTTGGCTCCACACTGACCGATCCGGAACTCGGACCGGCTATGCGATCCGTGCTTGAATCTCATCCCGACACCTACACAGAAGTGCTGGCCGACCACTTCAGTCGCCACCTTGAAGCACTCGCAGCCGGAATGTAACGAGTTTACGTGATGTTCCAGCCGACCCGTTTTCGCACAATCTGGATGATGATGTTTACGACGAACGTGTAGTTAGGGCTTGCTGATAAAGTTATCTGAGGCTGGACGAAATAATATTTTATATTTTTCGGACAAGTCATGGGGCTGAGATTTATTTGGGCTGAGATTATTAACAAGCCAGGCTCATCAACTGAGTGGATTGCTGGTGGTGACAGGCTGGTGGGGTGAGGCAGCGGCGGATCATTGATCGCAGGCAGAAACGCCGTAGCGATTCTTCTAAATTCATCACCAAAAAGGTCAGCGAAATCTGCGTACACGAAGTCTCAGCGAGTTTTGTCATCACAAGATTCAAACTGAACCGTCGCTTTCCCTCGCCAAACTTTCCTTCCACCTGATTGCGAACGCCTTCATCCATCGCGGCTTGTTTTTTATCATCCGCCGAGACATTTTGCGGCGGCCTGCCCAAGGGAGGTCCACTTAAACGGATGCCTCGTTCTTTACAATACTTTCGATTTTTGCGAGTGCGATAGATTTGATCCGCGTGGGCAGATTCAGGATAGTGTCCAAACCGGCGGCGATAACTTTCAACTTGTTCAATCAAATCGAGCGACTCGTTATAG
>JAJRTM010000050.1 GCA_024278285.1 Planctomycetota bacterium | reverse complement strand
TCAGCGAGACTACCTGGCTTTGCTCTGATTCAACCTGTTCAGAAACCTGTTTTGCTTCTTCGGTTTTATTTGCAGAATCAGTTTCTACATTTAATTGTACATCTTGTTGTGGACCTGATTGTGCAGTCGCCTCTTCCTCAACCGGAATTTGCTCTTGTGAAATCGGTTCAACGGGAGCTTGTTTTCTTTGTCCAATATTCTGATCAATGACATCCAATTCAGTAACCGCACCAATGCCCGCATTGGAAACATCACTTTGTTCTTGTGAATTGGAGGCAAGGTTCTCCTGTTCTGATTTTACTGCCGACTCATTACCAAAAGGAACAGGGACTTGTTCTTCGGACTGTTCCTGTTGAGGCAAGGCCTGACTTTGTAAAGCATTGGAAAGGCCACTCAAAATGAGAGGTGGCTGAGAATTTTCATCCCCCGTCAAGTTACTATTTTGTTCAATGTTGTCGAGCTCTCCGTTTTGTTTTGTACTCTCCACAACATGCTTCAACAAAGTAGCAGGAATTTCGACCGTTCTGGTGTCTTCACCGGCAGTTTTTTTATCTGATTGCAGTGCAACCGTTTCTGTGCTTTGTTTTTCGTTTTCTCTCTTGTCTTGTGAAGCGACAGGAACAGGCTGTTGCGATGCCGCCTGAATTGAATCGTCCGAGGAATTCAGACGATCATCTGCTTTATTATTATCAGCAGTTGTTAGCTCGGTAGCAGAAACGCTGTTCTCCAATGGCATTGTTGGTTGGGCCTCAACAGCTTTTTGGGGAGGCTGCACGGTTCTCGTTCTGCGATGATCGAGCGGTTTTCGCTGAGGCAAGCCCAGTCGGTCAGCCTGATCGATCTGTTGCGTTCCCTGCCGTTTTGACTTGGATGCAAGTATCTTGGATAAACGATCTTGCTGTGATTCGACTGGTTGCGACCGCAAACGCTCACTGAAAGAAACAACCGGACTATCTTTGTTGTTTCGTGACGGTTTGGCAAACAACTTTTGAATCAGACTGTTACCTGAATTCGAAAGGTCTGTCACAAATGAGACCGGCGGCAGAATATTATTACGTGGCATCGTCCTTGAGCCTCGAAAAAAGACAACGGAATGATCCGTGAAAACTTCAACGATTTTTCAAGGCGTCCCAGCATCCATGCCAGATTGCCCGTCAAATTGATGATTTCCAGGCAATTTTCAAAAATCAATTCGCTCAACAGAAACACAAGCCGACAGCGTCTATCGCAACTCTGTCGCCTTTGCCCCGTTATCCTCCATCGCCTGCAACGATTTCTCGACAGGATCGATGAGTGGACTGCCTTTATAAATTGCCTTGTATATTTCTTCGGCTTTTTTCGTCCTCGTAATCGGGTCATTCCCATTAATTCTTTGACGAAATTGGTCAAGAACCCGGGCAGCATCCTTCTCCGGCATTCCCTTAAGCAATACCACAGCATCGGTTACGTCAAGAGTAAGCAGTTTTTCGACCGCAGATTCTGGTTCCATTTTCAGGAGAATTCCTCGTGCCTGAACAACCGCTTCAGAAGCTATTTTCTCTCGCTCTTGCTTCAGTTCCGCTCGAAAAGTCTTCCTGTTTTGCTCAAGCTCCCCACGTTGACTTGTGATGAATTTTACCTGGTCTTCAATTGCCTGTTGAAAGATAGCTAATTCACTTTCACGCGCAGAAATACTCAAAATCTTGGCTGCCCTTGCTTTGACGATATCATCATAAGAAGGCATTTCCTGTTGTTTTTCGAATGATTCTTCATCAACGGTGATCGGCTCTCCTTTAAGAATCGCGATAATATTTTCGCCTGATTCACGTGTCAGGTTTCCCTGCCCCCACACAACTGCAAGCGCAAAAAAACCTGTCAGCACAGTCGCGGTGCAAAAAATGGCAATCACCATTCCGAGTAGGCGAAACATGGGGAAATTCCTGTCTTAACTAACGTAATTTTCAGCCACGGATGGACACGGATCTTCACAGATGAAAAATAAAGAAATTAAACTGTACCACCTCGGATGATATTCTGAGGATTCGTAGGTTAGGCTTTTCAGCCTGACACAATCACGCACAAGCTTTCCAAGTGAAAACAGTGAATTCGTTCGTAAATCAAATGGTGATCATCCTCGAAACCGCATTTGTCAAGCTGGAAAGCCTAACCTACCCTTAGCAAAATTTCCCGTAATAATCCGTATTACTAACGGTAAAAGTTTGCGAACGGCTTGCAAATTATAGGAAAGTATCAATTTGGTTACGGCGGTCAGAACAGACCAGCCGTGCTGGGTCTATCTGTGGCTGATTATTTTCAAAACCCAATTTGCTGTGTTGCACTCCAAGTGTCCTGCATTTCTACTTCGTTTTTTTTGGCTTCCAGATATTCATGCTTTTTCAAACGAGTTTCCTTCAATTGTTCCAGAGCTTTCACGGCTGCATCTGCTTGCTGGACTGCTTTTCTACATAGTTCCAGTTGTTGCCTGATCTGTTCCAACTGTAATTGAAATTGCCGAACTTTCTGATCAATCTGCGTCAG
>JAJRTM010000582.1 GCA_024278285.1 Planctomycetota bacterium | reverse complement strand
CATCAACTTTGACCTGGCCGTCGGGAGCCTGGTAAATAAGGAGTTCTGAATTAGAGTGCTGAGTTTTCTTCCATTCATCATTCATAACTCATCCCTCATCATTATTTTCTGCCCGTCAAAAGCAATATCCGGACCATAGGCAATTTCGTAACCGAGATTCTCCAGCCACTCCATGGCGGTCTGTTCAAGGGTGTCTTCGGTGATGCTGGTCATGATGTGCCTCCCTGGTTCTCATCGCGCGAGGAGTCACCCATCATCATATTGTAATGTTCAATATGGTTGGTCTTTTCGAATATCTGCTTAAAAACACTCAAGTAGTTATCAATCATGGAATAGTCTATCGAGACGTAGAGGGAATCATAGGAGGAATGGGATCCATCATTTACCCATGAAAACAAAGAGTTGCAGATAAGTTTTTCTTTGCCATCAAAGTACTCACAAATCTGATCCGGATCGATGTTCCCAAGAATCTTGAAATAACTCTCCAGAATCCTGCGTAGTGTGTTTTGAATCGCCAGATTGTCTCGCTCTGTTTGTTTTACCTCTGACCATAAGAGTTCATAAGAGGTCTTGATCGGATTTGTTTCGTGGCTCTGAAGTTTTGACTCCTGATTTGCTTTCCTGACCGTCCAGAAAGTCTCATCCCTGAGTTTCCTATCTGCGCTTCTTTTAGGATTAAACGAAACCTCTTTGTGAAAGTACACATTGTGCGTGAGAACAAAAACCTGTTTGATCGTCCCGCTCTGATTCCGCACATCATCAAAGAGCCCCTTGATCAAACTGCATACAATGAAAAGAATATCACTATCAAGGCTGGAAACAGGGTCATCGAAGACGACAACACGGTCAGATGTCATGCCGCTCTCTGAATTGCTGCCCTTGAGGAGATGGTAAAAATAGAGGAATGTGATAAACCCTCTTTCCCCTTCGCTAAGGGTCTCTTTCGCATCGGAGCCATCAGGCCGCTGAATCTTGTAAAACCTTTCACGGTCGGATTTTGCAAGTGCGAAGCCACGAAACCCAAATGACTTGAGGAGCGCGTTTATATCGTCAATCGTTGGTTGAATACTGGTTGTGTCTTTTTCAAGAGCACTGATCTCTTGTTTCTTCTTACGTTCCTCCTCAGTTTTATCCTTGATTTGCTGCTCAAGATTCGCTTTCGCCTTTTCGAGCCCGGACTTCTTCCTCTTGTATGTTGCCAAGTCACTCCTGATCTCATGATCAAGCAGGTATCGCCACACCTGCGCCTTCAGCTCCGTCTGCTCGGCTCCCAAATTCGCAACCATTGTGTTGTGCTTTTGAATTTCCGTATTTGCTGCGTCTATAATCGTCTCAATAGATTCCATAATGTTTTTTAACGAGTCCAATTCGACAGATTTGCTTGACTCCCGTCGCTTCTCTTCGATACGCTGGATATTTATTCTTATTTTCGAGTCAAGCAGGTTGATTTCTGCCTGAAGCTTCTCCGCATTGAGCCGCTTCGACGGGCTATCTATAAGCTGTTGCAAGCTATGTTTGAGCCGTTCCGAATCAAACTTGTAGTCTGTATGCAGCTTTTCAATTGCAGCTGAATCCGTTTCAAATGCTTCATCGAAGTATTCATTCAGGCTTTCTTCCAATGATGCTGGTGTCTCTTGTTGGCAAAAAGGACAGACACGCTCTTGCGGATTGTAAAATCCTCGTCCTTGTTTGACCCAATCGCTGTTGCCGAGCTTCTGGATCATCGCTGCGATATCCACATCGGATTTGCCGATGACTTTCTTTTTCAGGATCGAATTTGTTTCGTGGGCAAGGATGGCCTCATGGTTCGGAACCGTGAGAGGATCTTCCTTTTGAGGAGTTTTGCCGAAAACCGTTTCGGCTTTCTTCTCCAAGTCTTCGAGAGAAACTGAGGCGGCTGTATTCTGTATTGATTCTTCCAGAATTTTGGTTTTGAAGTTGATTTTCTTATCACGTACGCCAGTAAATGCATCTTGAAGTTTCTCGTCATGTTTTTTCTTCAGTTCCCAGCATGTTTGTTCGAATTCGGTCTCCAGGTTTGATAGGTCCGCAATCTTTCCTCCATTGCCGTCTTCTCCCTCAAGGGTGACTTTTAACGTTGTGATGGAGCTCGTTATCGAATCAAGATCACTTTTCGCGCCTTTGATTTTGTCGAGGGTGGACTTATCCTTCTTCCCCAGTGTAAAAATTCCCCTCAGTTCATCTGTTTGATTGAAATTCTTTTCAACAAAGTCACGATTGTAAACCATCGTCTCAAGTGCGGTTCCACCTTGCCACGTCAGCTCACATTTGGGATACGCTTCAACATTTGCGATGATTCGCGAGATTGTTGTTTTTCCTGTTGCATTAGAACCATAAACGAAGTTGATCTTTGCCAAGTCGGACAATCGTTCCCGCACCGGGCTATATGATGCAACATCGGCTATGTGGATTTGCTGAATCATTGAATGTCCTCCAGCAGTTTCTCCACATCGGGGATGGGCAGTTTACCGGAGATTAGTTTGGGGAGGAGGGTGTCGCGGAGGCGAGAGAGGGTTCCAATCTCCTCAGTATTGATTCTTACATTTTCGTCCAGCTGGCCGACTTCTTTTTCAAATTCCTCAATAATTCGCGCCAAAGGCGCGATGTACGGAAGAGTATTGAATTGTTTTTTGTTTATTGATCCAAAGACTGTGCCTTCTCCCTCAAAACGGGAAAATCGTTCTCCCAAGGCGCGCATACTGTAGTAGGTAAAAGAGCGGCTCCCTGACTTATGCCTTACAGCAGCCACACCACGGCCAACGCAGCAATGTTCATACGCCATGTTAATGTCGCCAACTGGCGCTCGAACACTGATCAAGGTATCGCCTACATTTGCTAATCGTTTGGGCTCAGTGCAATAGATCCTTTTTTGGTCGAGTAGACCGATTTCTCTATCATACAGCAAGTCTTTGAATACCGATTTTATTGACGCCCCGCCGCACGCGGCTACTACGTTCAGCACTCTTTGTACTTACTTGACAATAAAGTCCTCAAGCCCCTCACAGAACCGTGCTTGCGCTACTAACGCACACGGCTCCTCAATAGCACCTTCACTT
>JAJRTM010000581.1 GCA_024278285.1 Planctomycetota bacterium | reverse complement strand
GACAGGCTTCTGCAGAAATGACCCGCTTGGCAGGATCGCTGACTTGTTGTTGATACTCTCGAAGTAAATCACACTCCTGAGCTGTCGAAACATGCAGGACGTGAAAGTGATGATTGTGGCGAATTGCGAGTTCCATGGCTCGCTTCGTTGCAATAACTGCTGCTTCGTGGTTACGAATTTTCGAATGATCTTCCATACATTTTCCACCATCCAGTGCAGCGGCGTTGTTGCGGACGGTTTCCTCGTCTTCGCAGTGCGCACAAATTGGAAGAGTCGTTTCTGCAAAAATCCGTTCCAGTGCCTCCTGCTTATCAACGAGTAAATTGCCGGTACTCGAACCGATGAATATTTTAATTCCCGGCGTTCGTTTCGCCTGTTGAAGTTCTGCAACATTATCGGGAGTCGCCCCGATATAAAAACCGTAATTCACAATCGATTTACCTGCAGCAAGTTCCAGTTTCTTGTGTAACTCATCACAGGTAATTGTCGCAGGATTCGTATTGGGCATCTCAAGGAATGTCGTCACGCCCCCGGCTGCACAAGCACGCGAACCAGTATGTAAATCTTCTTTATGTGTCAATCCGGGATCACGAAAATGAACCTGATCATCAATCACGCCGGGCAGCAAATGCAAGCCTGTTGCATCAATCGTTTCCTCAGCCGTTGTATGAACCGCAGGATCGAGAATAATTTTCCCCTGCGAAATCAAAACATCAATCCGTTCTGGTCCCCCCGGTAATTGACAGACCGCATTTTTTATCAACGTACTTGCCGGCATTGGTTCTTATTTTCCTTTAGATGTAGTTTTATGCTCTTATCAATGAAATTCTGCGCAAAAGTGGCAGGATAATTTGAAATCACTGGGTAGCCCATCCGCTTTTAGCGGTTAGGTTGCGTAGCAACAAGATGCTTGCGCCATGTGGTCTCCAAGGTTATTGGAAGCTCAAATTAAATCTAGCTCACATGGCGCATTCATCTTGTGCCTGGCGGCACCCAACCACTAAACTGGTCGGGCTACCCTGATTTATAAATTATAGTTCCGGTTTATCCGGGTTAGGGAACAGGCCCGAAATCAGTTCCCGTTTCTCCGAACGGAATTTTTTCAAAAGATACTGAAGATACTGACTGCTCAATTTACAGGCAAAATCTTTCGATGGCTCGTTTGTATAAATCGACTCCCTGCTGAAGTTGCTCGATATCGATCCATTCATCATCGGTGTGAGCCTGGGCGATGTCGCCTGGTCCGCAGATGACGAGGTTTTTCAGTTCGAGAAACATCGCTGCATCGGTTCCATAAGAAACCGTATGAGATTTATCGTTGCCGGTCAGTTCGAGCATCTGTTGAATATGTGTTGCATTTTCATCCACAAAAACCGGCGGAGCCTGACAGAGGATTTCAAAATCCAAACCGCATTTTTCAGCGGCTTCGCTGGCTCGCTGCATTAAAAGATCGGCTTGTTGGTCGGGCATCGGTCGAAAACTGACCGTACAGACACTTTGTTCCGGCGTAATATTCACCGCTTGTGTGAAATCATTGATACCAATGTTCCAACTGATACCCGTTGGCGAAAACGCTTCGTGCTGCCAGGCGGGGGAAGAGAAGGTTTCATCATAAATCTGTTTCATCTCCTGTAAAAAAGGAATCATTTTCAAATTCGCGTTGATTCCTTCCAGCGTGCTTGAATGAGCGGCTCGCCCATGAGAAGTCGCTTTGAAGGAATAAATTCCCTTGTGAGCATGAATCACCTGTAACGAAGTTGGTTCGCCGATTATTGTTAAGGGTTGCTGTTTGCATAGCTCGCGAAATATTTTGGAGTGTTGAGCAACTTGCGAGGCTCCCTGATAGCCCGTTTCTTCATCAGCAGTACAGATGATCGAAAGAGGAAAACGGAGCTGGCGCAAATCAACCGATTCCATCGCAACCAGAAAACAGGCGAGCGAACCTTTCATATCGCAGCTTCCCCGCCCAAACAGTTTTTGATCTGCCTGATGTAAGTCGAAAGGTCCAGATGCCTCGAATGACCAGTCGGAAACCGGAACGACATCTGTATGCGCACAATAGGCCAAACCGCCCTGCTTATTGCCTGGTCCTGCAGTAGCCAGCAGATTCACTTTTTCGACACCATCTCGATCCTGATAGACAATTTGTTCAGGCTTCAGCCCTAATCGCTCGAGAAAATTGATCACATAGCTGCTGATTGATCTGTTTTCAGTTGAGCTCACCGAAGGGAAGCGGACCAAATCGCTGAGAATCTCAATTGTTCTTACCGAAGGCACTTATCTCTCCTATTTTATTATCTGGAATAGCCGAAAGGCATCAAATCCGGAATAATCGTCACCTTTTTACATCAACCGTCCAATTTTGCGCAAGTCAATCGACCTGCATAACCGATACCACTGATAAAACTGATTTTATCATAAGGTTCTGCGCGCCCTGTGCATGCGGAATCGTATGAATTATGTGGAATTTATTCCAAAGTCCCCACGCGGCTGGCCTGTTTTCCAGCCGTAACCGAGCGGTCATTTTCTGACTACTGCGAATTTCGTACAGAAAGTGACTGTCAGTAATACAGAACTCACTTCAGAGTGGCATCTTACAGATGAATGAACAAATTCACTGCAGCCGGTTTAGGAATAACAGTGCGGGACATATTGTCTGCATGACTGGTGAGCAATTGCTTCTCAGCAGGCAGGATAACAATATGTTTTCACGAACAAGAAAAAAAATACTCGTTGCATTTGGCTGCATCGTGTTCTTTTTTCAATTTAGTTATTCTGAACAGAGCCTTAACGCGCAAGGGCCTCCCGGAGTTGTTCAGGCTTATCGTGAATATCCTGCGGGGTACGATCCACGCGGACAAATTCAGCAAGTCCAACTCCCCAGACGCGCCCAATATTACGAATATTTACCCTCTCGCAGGGGTTGGGATGATCGTAGAGAATCTCCTTTGGATCGTTTTCTGAAACAGTCATTTCGGCAAACTTACGGTCGCGTTGAATACCTCAACTGGAGTTATTCCGATCCCGGGTCAGGATTCATCGGGAGTTCAGGGAAGAAGCTGGGTGACGGAGAAGGATTTAGCGGCCCTGCTTATATCGACGGTGCAAGATTAACAGACGCTGGGGCAACCGCATTGCAAAATATTGCTTTGAAGAATGCAGCCGATGGGAAAGTGCTTATTCAAACCTGGGAAGCGAATCAAAGAGAACTGATTGATGCAAATGGTGATGGGATATTTTACGATGTTATTGATGTGATTAATAACGCCACCGGTGTAGCAGGTGCAGATGGAATTAACGATGATGATAACGACCCCGACATCTTCCCACGACTCACCAACGCCGAGAAAGAACTGATGTTAACCGGAGCAGCTAATGCCCTGTTTACAACGGGGGATGTTCTCGGTTCGGACACAGGGCCTTCGCAAGTTGCAGTGCTTGCAGTGGGACAATTGGCCCCGATAAGTGCTTTTCAGCTCGACAATAATAATGGTTTCCGTGGTGTTTATGGAATTGACCTTTCTTTCGGAGCAATGGAAACCGATTTCTTTGTGATGAATAGATCAAAAAGTGGATACCAGTTTGTTCCCATTCCTACTGGGTTGATTGGTGTTCCCGGAGCCGGGGGAGGAGCAGGGGTTGACCCATTGGTTATTCCTGTGACAGTTAATGGGGCAATTGCACCGGACGTGTTTGATGATGCAGGAAATCTCGTTACCGATTCGAACAATTACTACTTACTCTACAACGATTCTTATATTGTTAACTACAAAACCGAATCCTGGGGTGTCTCGCAAAGCATGTTCTGGACGTTACGTGAGCGCCCCGACCGTTTCAGAGTCTCTTCATCTTTAGGATTCCGTTATTTTGACTTCCGAGAGCAAATGATTCAGCGTGGATCGTTCTCAAACGACCCAGCCGTTGCGGAATATTTTTATAATTCGGAACTGGGGAGCGATTTAGATTCGACGATCGATTCAGTCACCAAGAATCAAGTCTATGGCCCAACCGCAGGGATACGGGCACGCGTTGGTGACGAACAGTTTTCGTTTGGAGTAGATACCAAAGTAATGCTTGGACTGAATACCTACGACGCAAAGGTATCAGTCGATGATCTGCTTTTTGTTGGAGACGACAATTTCACCCAGGATAAAGGGACCGAATTTTCTCCCGGTTTTGAAATGGTCGCTGACGCCAGAGTGAAAGTGGCAGACCATGTCACGTTGACTGTCGGTTACAATTTCCTCTGGTTTGGCGATGTCACCCGCCCTGCAGATAACATTCTCTACGACATTACTGCTGCACGCGTTCCCAACCCACCACCATTGGGCGGGCCTGATTACACGATTAATAATAATGTCATTCTCAACAAAAAGAAAACCAGTATCAGCCTCAGCGGAGTTTCTGTCGGACTGCTGATCGACTGGTAACTCAACAACTTCGGTTCTTCGCAGAACTTAATGGCTAAAAGAAAAAGAGCCACGGATGTGCACGGATTAAACCCAGCACGACTGGTTCATTCTGGTAGCCGTAACCAAAAACTCTTTTTCTAAAAGTTTGCGAGCCGTTCGTAAACTTTTAACGTTAGTAATACAGATCAATAAAAATGCCACTCAAATAACAACGACATTATTTATGTCAAATGGTAACTATTCAATGATGAGTGGCTGGGAATGACGCTTCCTGTTCTGAGAGCAGATTGTGTAGAATTCCTCTGACTGTTCAAGCCTTTCAAATAACAATCTGATCCGAGCCACCTCCTCTGAATTGTTACGTCAAATGAATCAATAAGAACTCTTTTTTGTGCCTTGCGTAAATTTTCAAGCTGCAGTTTTTGCTACGACTGTCAAAACAAGAGTTTCTAGCAATGCCACCAAGAAGAAAAGGGGCATCTTCTGTCGTTTTGCTTCTGTAGAAGAATTTATCCGTGCTACTAACGTTAAGCTCATCCGTGGCTTTTTCAAATCTTCAGCCATTAAAATAGAGGAAGAACCACAACTTCTTACTGGACTCCCTGCCGAAATCTGAAACCATCGATCATGGTCAATGTTTCCAATGGCTGGGCGCGCGGATCGGTCGCATATGGAAAAGCATACACAATAACGCGACCGGTCTTCAGTTCTGCAATACACAAGCCATTGGTAGCAGGCTGTTTACGCGAACCACGAGTTGAAATAAACAGGCTGGTCGAGGTGACGACAAAGCTCGGCTTTATATCTGGACTGAGGTTGAAATCGGGCATAATGTTTCTGGCATAAGACTGAGTAAATTTCCCAGTCTGCGCATTGATTGCCGCTCCGAATAATCGACCGGTCAGGAAGTCCAGAACGAACACGGCATCGCCCGTCGCGACTCCTGTATTGACAGTCACCACCGCAAATTTCGAGCCGCCAGCATCGCGGTCGGTATCTGCTAAGGCTACTTCACTTGGCCAGAAGTAGGAAATCATCAACCCACCCAAAACCCCACAAGTGAACCAGACCATTCTCGTGTTTTTTACTGCTGTCATTCTTATGCTCCTGCTAAATGAAACTATTGATGGTATTGAGGCCCTGACTCCCGCGATAGACTCGCTTAGATATCGTACCCTAAAATAATTCATCTGACCAGTGTAAAATGTTCCAGAACAAATCAATGAGGTTCTCAAATCAATTCTGCTTACCCTTGAGATCATTTTCCAGGCGAGATATCCTGTCTACTGACCAACCTGATAGCATTTTAACGGTCTACAATGTAAATGTCGTAGGGTCCGCTATTGCGGACCGCGATGAAGAGTTGATTTCCCCATGGTGTGCGGTGGTCCGCAATAGCGGACCCTACTAACTGCAATTTCCCCCCCCCAATAAATTTGCGCAAGACGCAACGAATTTGACCATTAGGTAAGACAAAAGTTTTTCATGTTACCACAATTAGCAATCGCGACTTCTTCTTTGAAACTTCCTTTACGAGCCGCCCTCAAAACGGCTGCGATGTTGCAAGTGCAGGGAGTGCGGATTGATGCCCGACTCGAGTTGAAGCCTCGTGAACTCACCGAAACCGGCAAGCGAGATTTATCGAATCTGCTTAAAGAACTGAATTTAAAATTGGCTTCGGTTTCCTTTTCGGTCAGACGCTCTTTATATGAACAGACAGATTTGGATGCCCGTGTCGCTGCGATTCGGGAAGCAATGGAACTGACGAGTAAGCTTTCGGTATCGCATCTGTGTCTGAAAATCGGAAAGGTTCCTGAAGATAGCAATTCCGTAGAGTTCCAACGTTTACACGAAACGCTCAGCGATCTGGCTCGGTACGGCAATCATATAGGCGTTGTTTTGACGGTCACTCCCATGGGAGAATCGCCTGAATGCTTGAAAGATTTTCTGGACAGTGTTCGCACAGGACCGCTCGCCATCGATTTCGACCCCGCGATCATGGCGTTAAATGAAATTAACCCGGTGGAAGCGATTCGCTTCTTGCACCAATATATTAAACAGTTTACCGCCAGAGACGCCGTGCGAGATTTTTCGGGAGGCGGGCAGGAAGTTTCACTTGGTCGTGGAGAAGTTATCTGGGACGAAACGCTGGCAACTTTGGCCGAAATTCCCTACAAAGGCTGGCTTGTTGTACAACGCAACCACTGCGATCATCCGCGAGAAGAAATCGAGCAGGGGTTGATGTATTTGAAAAATGTCACCGGAGAACTCGGCTGGGGATAACGCTGATAAGTTTTTGACTCGTAGGATGGCGTGCTTGCACCCTTCAAATACGGTTTCCATCACGTATATTGATGGTGAATAAAAACGGATTCGTCTCTCATTTTTCATTGAACACAACTCGGCACGCGAAGATGGGTGCAAGCACGCCATCCTACGGAATAACCAAGCACTTAATGCCTACCTAAACAATAATTGAAACGTATTTATGGAACGACAATCTCTTGAGCCGTTGACGGTTTCTCAACTAACCCAGCAGGTTCGTGAACTGGTGGAATCGAATTT
>JAJRTM010000049.1 GCA_024278285.1 Planctomycetota bacterium | reverse complement strand
CTTCCCGGGCTTGATGCAGAAAATACGATCTACATCATCCGTCGCCAACATACTGGTCCTACAGGGATGGCGCCGGACCACCCTCATTATCCCAACCCGCCAAAACCGGCATTACCTCAGCAAAGGCCAACACAGCACCCGGTCATGGAGAATCATGTTTCTTCCAACAACAGCCAGGCAAATCCGAACATTCAATTAGTCGGTTATCATCCTCAGGCAAACTATGGATCAACCGTGGAGCAAGTGGCGGCGTACAATACTTCTACGCCACAGCCAGTAAGTATCCCAACAATGGGAAATAACAATCAAATGGGAAATAACAATCAGTTTCAAAGTCCTGTTTATCAAAATGGAAATACGCCGAATATTCAAAACAACGGGCCAGCGAATCAGTTTACTATTGAACCGGTTGTTGCCAGTAATTTCGGGAACTCTGATCCTTTGGCTGAGTTACGTGTCGGAATGGCCCCTGCGAATCAGGAAAATGTTTCTGAACAACTCGTGTTGCAGCGAGAAGTCACGATAGAGCAAACCGCTGCGACGCAGTTCAATCAACCAGGATATCCCCGACCAGAATATCCCCAACCAAGATATCCCCAACCAAGCCTGCAACAATTACCTCCGCAGTATCGGTTGAATGAACCATCTTTGAACGGACAGCCGCCATTTCCTGTGGAGAATGCCCCGATCAATAATTTTGTTGCGAACCCTCAAATGGCTCCTGAAGTCGGTGACGATCAGTCAGATTCTCACGATCAGCTTTGGTCACAGGTAGATCTGGAGATGAATAGTTCCAATGAGGATCCGACGATGAATAATCAGAAAGTGATCAAAATTCCCATTCGGCTCAAACCGGGTGAACAGCCGCATGTTCGTCCGGAAGATGTCATCCTGCAGGATGGCGATATCGTATTTATTGAATCTCGTGACACCGAAATCTTCTATACGGGTGGTTTACTGGGTGGTGGGCAATTTACACTCCCCCGAGATTACGACCTCGATGTTCTCGATGCGATTTCACTTGCCCAGGGCGCCCGTCAGCAGCAAAGTACCGGTAACCAGATTGGGGGAACATCGGCCCTCAATGGCGATGTCACCATCAGTGCCAGCAGTGTCATTATCATAAGACGTATGCCTAACGGGTCGCAGGTGCCAATTAAAGTCGACCTCTACCGCGCATTGACAGATCCATCTGAACGGATACTCATCAAACCAGGAGACATGGTCATGTTGCGATACAAAATGCACGAAGCAGTCGGCGCCTTCATCGAACGAAACATTCTCAGCTCTGCCCTGCTCGGCCTTGCCTTTACACAATTCGGTGGCAGCGGCGGGAATTAGCATTTGAATGTGGGAAATCACTTGTCAACAGCGGCGGGCTTGAGTAGACTGCCTCATTCTTCATGACGAGACAGGACTATTATGCCCGCAGTGAAGGCATTTTCTCTCATATTCAGGTGTTAAAGTACAGGTTTCGAGGCAATGAAAAAAGATATCCATCCCGATTATCACCCCGTTGTATTCATGGATACTGGGGCGGAGGTGAAGTTTCTGACCAATTCTACGATGAAATCGAAAGAAACCATCGTTTGGGAAGATGGGAACGAGTACCCATTGGTCAAGGTTGATATCAGTTCTTATTCTCACCCGTTTTATACTGGTCAGATGAAGTACGTCGATACAGCAGGCCGTGTTGAAAAATTCCAGAAAAAATACAACTGGGCCAACCGCAAGAAAAAAGCAGCAGCTACCGAAGAATAGAGCCCCGTGCATGGGGTTGTGCGGGCGAAGAGATTCGCCTTGCATAGATAACACCCTGAGTATTCACTGATCGTGGAGACTTGGGGATTTTTTTTGCTTATTCTTCCTTTCATAAGGTGTGCTGTTATGTTTCCCAGTTTGGAAACGAAGTATCAAAGATTTCTTGAACTGGAAAAGCAGCTTGCCGATCCGGAAGTGCTTGCGAATCAGAGATTGATGCTGACGGTCCAGAAAGAATACGGCGGCTTAAAAAAAATAGCGGCCTCGGTTGCAGAATATCATGGCCTGGTCGAGGACATCGAAGCGGCTGAAATGATGCTCGAAGAAGAGCAGAGCAACGAAGATAAACAGTACGCCCAACAGGAACTCGATTCTCTCAAAGCTCGCATGGAAGAGATGAGTGTTGAGTTGGAAGATCTGGCAACATCCGGCGATTCCATCACCCGTGGCGGTTTGATTATGGAAATTCGAGCAGGAACCGGCGGGGACGAAGCGGCGCTGTTTGCTCTCGATCTTTACGAAATGTATTCCCGTTACATCGATGTACGAAGGTGGAAGAGGGAAGTCCTCGATTACCAGCCGACCGAAATGGGTGGGATTAAGGAAGTCATCTTCTCTGTTTCCGGCGAAGGGGCATTCCACGAGCTTCAATTTGAAAGCGGCGGGCATCGTGTTCAACGTGTGCCTGAAACGGAAACACAAGGGCGAATTCATACCAGCGCCGCAACAGTCGCGGTGCTTCCCGAAGCGGATGAAGTTGAAATTGATATCCGCGATGAAGATTTGCAGATCGATACCTATCGCGCTTCTGGACCGGGTGGCCAGAAGGTTAACAAAACGGAATCTGCGATTCGTATTACACATATTCCGACCAATACCGTTGTGACGTGCCAGGATGAAAAAAGTCAGCACAAAAATAAAGCACGAGCAATGCGAGTGTTACGCAGCCGTATTCTCGAAGCCCAGCAACAAAAACAGGCAGACGAAAGAGCAGAACACCGGCGAACGCTAATCGGCACAGGAGACCGCAGCTCTCGAATTCGCACCTACAATTTCCCACAAGGGCGAGTGACAGATCATCGCATTGGCTTAACGCTGCATAAACTCGATCAAATCATGCAGGGTAATTTGGCAGAATTGATCAGCGAATTACTCGAATTCGACCGCCAGGAACGCCTGAAACGTGTTGATTGAAGATAGTTGATTGTGTGTACTCCGACTGCAGGGTAGGGAGTGCGACAATGGAAATTTGGGGCTCATCACTCGGGACCGAATCGGCAACATGCTGATCCCCTGGCTCGCAACAACAGTCCGTGATTGTGGTACGCTTGTTACAATGTCAGAAGCAGCCCCCCTGCTACTGCTGCTGCTTTACGATACTCTTTGTTGGCCCGAGATATATCGTTCTGGATCAGCTGTGAAGGCCTCATGACAACCCGATGAGCAGAAATAATACGTGTGCTCGGCATAGGCCGCTTCTGTCGAGGCAATACTCTTGCGAAATCGCATCCCGCATACTGGGTCGGTCACCAAATTGTTTTGCTGATACTGCTCTGTTTGTTCGAGTCGCAAATAGGTATCAACAAACAGCAGAATCTTCTCATCGACCCACTGTAAAACCTGTTCCTGGCTGAACTCATCCAGAGGTAAACAAGCCTGGTCGTGGGCCTCAAATTTGAAGAAGATTGGAAGAATTCCCAGACCATAAACCAGTAGCAGATTTTCAATTTCTGTATCGTGAGCAATGGAAAGTGTCAACTTGACTGAAGCGGGAAATCTTGGCGAATGATCGAACCTCGCTACACTGTAATGTCTCCCGGCGTCGTCGCGTTCCAGTAATTTTGCATTGCCAAACAAACTGACTAACTTCTCCATTCTTGGATCAATCACATCAGTCATTATCTCGTCAGCCAACTGCTCGAATGTCGTGTACCGTTTTTCCATTTCAGCCATCCTGGCTTGTAATTTCCCCTGCAATAAGCGGTCTTTCTCCTCAGCAGATTCAAGACGCTGCTGAATTTTCTGCTCTAGGTATTGTAAGTCGATCATTGCGTTCACCCTTACTGGAGAAATTTAACGGCACAGACTGTAGGGGCCGCTATTGCCCTACGTTTCTTTGCCATTGTTAACTCGGCTTAGCCGGAACCAAACAAGAAAATAAAATTAACCACAGAGTCTCAGAGATCACGGAGAAAAACTCTCGCAAAGACGCGGCAACGCAAAGAGTTTCTCGCACCATCTGCAAAAAAAATGGAATTCAAATTGCTCATTTAATCTGCTTAAAAACTTTTCTTCTTTTCTTTGCGTCGCCGCGTCTTTGCGTGCAACTCTTTTTTTAATTTGAGACTTCTTTTTGCTTTGCCTCAGTGTTCTCTGTGTCTCGGTGGTTCACATCTTTCTTTTTCGTGGTAATAATATCCTGCCAGTTTTGCGCAGGATTTCATTGATGAGATATTAGCTCGTCGATGTTCCGTTCGAAAAGTATCTGCACGTTCCCTGAGACTCAATCGCATCACCAATTCGCTTTAGGGCCTGGGTGTAGGCTGCTGTTCTCATATCAATTTTGTGTTTTGTCATCAGATCGTAAATCG
>JAJRTM010000580.1 GCA_024278285.1 Planctomycetota bacterium | reverse complement strand
CGGTTGTGCCGAGTGTTCCCCAGACTTCGGACAACAATTTATTGAGAGCAGCATCGTTGAAGATCGCGATCTGTCTTGCCTGCGAAGCAGAGAGAGACGCATCGACCAAATTGCTGTTTTTGCGTTTGAGTTGCTCTAACAAAAACTTGGCGAATTCTTTGCGAGAACAGAATGTATCCAACGCAGCGATCTTGGTTTCTTTGCGGAAGCGATAAAAACGGCTGAGCAATATTCGCGGAATTTGTGGGTCATCAAAACCTGCCAATCCGCGTACCGCAACATCTTCCAGGATTTTGTCGCCGACACTTTTCTTGAGTAGCTTCAGCAACCCTTTCGGCTGACTGGTAATCAGAATCTCCAACGCGTTTCTTCTTTCGATCGGCGTTGCTTCTGTGTTGGTGATTAACGCCCGTAAATCATCCATCGCGCGACCATCGCCGAAGACGACAGAAAGTTCTCGTGTCATTTCCTGAATCTGCTTGTTGGAGGAAGCCATCAATTTCTGGCTGACTTTTTCCCAGTTCGCGGGGGCCGGGGTTTTACGCCAGCCTCTGGTGGCAGCGGTCATTCCGCTCAGAAGGTTAAGCCGAAAAGCATCACTGGCATTCGGCTGGATCAATGCCGCTGCTAATTGTTGTGTGACCGGGCTGTCCTGTTTATTTTCGTGCATTAAACGGCGAGCCAGGAATTTCTGGACAAGCGGGATTTTAGAATGTTGCATCAACTTCAACGCCAGCTCTGGGTTCTCTACGACAGCCGGTTCGATGCCGTACCAAATAAGCAAAGGCAAGTTGTGATCGTTCGCATCTTCTGCATGAGAGCATAAAATGTTCGCCAGTTCAAAACGATCTTTACCAGACATTTTGAACAAAGCTGAGGCAAGATAGAGTCGCACAAAAGAGGAGTCTTCAACTCTGGCTCGTTTAATAAATTCTCCAGCAGTTTGAGTGGAAATGTTTTCTGTATTGCTGAGCAGGCGAACGCCCCAAACTCTTTTGTATTCATTGTTGCTTTCCAGTAGTGCGATCTGGTCTGCCTGTAGGAATTCACCGAGAGCATAAAGCGCCCAGATGGCTCGCAGTTGCCGGGTGATATCGGGATAAGTTTTCGCCATTTCTTTCAAGGCTTTGATTGCAGAACCAAGATTTTCTCCAGCCAATTTGCGATCCACCAAAATTCTGCGAGCATGGCGAACGTACCAGTCATTTTTATGAAGCTGCAGTTTGACAAGTTCATCCAGACTTTTTGTTGAAAGGTCTTCCCCGGAATACGGCTGCGGTTTTCCGTAAGTAAATTTATAGATGCGTCCTGATGTGCGATGCACGCCGTCGTGATCGTGACATTCACCCAGGTCGGTCCAGTCACTTAAATAGACGCCGCCATCTGGTCCGTAAATTAGATTCACGCCGCGGAACCAGGGTTGATTGGCAAACAAAATATCCTTGCCATGTTTAATCACGTAACCACTTCCCTGCCGTACGGGAATATCCTGATTCACCCGCCGACCGTGCGTGTTGCACATAAACATGTGGTCGCGATATTCGGGCGGCCAATTATCTCCCAGATAAATCATCAATCCGCAATGCGAATGCCCGCCGCCCAGTTCGCCATGCTTGCCAGTTGCCGTTCTGCTTTCGGTCCATTTTACCGAATGATCCCAGTGGTAGTGGTCGGCATGTTGGTCGATCAATTCGTAATAATGCGGATTGAAATCGGCTCCGTACATACGAATGTAATGCGCGTTCGGAAAAACGTGCCAGGCGTGCCCGGTTACATTGTTGGAGAAAAAGAACTCGCCAAAGTCGTTGTAGTCCAGTCCCCACGGATTGGTTGTCCCGTGCACGATCACTTCAAAACGATGCGACTGCGGATGAAATCGCCAGACACCACAATTCAATTTTGTTCGCTCTGCTTGCGAGTCTCCCGGCTTGCCCACAAAAGAAGTGGCGAGAATCCCGTGCCGACCGTAGATCCAACCATCCGGTCCCCAGATCATTCCGCCAACAATGTTATGACCGACTTCGCGATAATTGAATCCATCCAAAATAACCTTTGGCGCACCATCGGCTTTGTCATCTCCATTTTCATCTGCGAGCCAGGCGAGTGTTCCATGATTCAAAATCCAACACCCTTTGGTGCCGGGAAGAATGGAAGTAAGTTGCAGTCCCTGATCCCAGAAAACGGTTCGTTTATCATGCTCGCCGTCGCCATCGGTATCTTCGAGAATGATCAACTGGTCTCGCAGTTCTTCGTCATATCCATGCTTGGCGTAAGTGAAACATTCACTCACCCAAAGCCGCCCGCGGTCATCGGTCTCCATCGAAATCGGCTGGGCAACATCTGGGTCGCCCGCAAATAACGTCACCCGAAAACCATCAGGCACGGTAAACATTTTCGCAGCCTCAAGCGGAGTCGGCGGCTCTTCCCCTTCCGCCTGCGAATTGTAAATCGCTTTGCCCGCAGTCGCGGTTTGTGCAAAAACTGCTGCCGTTTTCTGAGAGGCAAAAAGCAGGGCAAGAAGAGTCAGATTCAACAATAATTTGGACATTATTTTCCTCGTAAATATTGTAGAGTGTCGCGATGTTTCTTTATGAATGATATCCGTATGGATTACGTGGTGATCTGTGTCGTGTAATTAAGACGTAGGAACTGTGCTTGCACTCATCAAATGCGGTCTCCACTTTATAAATCTAACGCCGATGAATTGATTGCCGAATGATAACAGTTTCAATTCTTTTCTATCAATGAACGCAACTTGTCACGCGAAGATGGGTGCAAGCACGCCATCCTACGAAACATGAACTGAAGATACGATTCTGGGTATCCGGACCATCACTGGCCCGTCCCGCCTTTTTACTATAATCAGAGTGGTGAAAGATTTCCATCTCGTTAGAATGATGCCCGGATCAAGTCACTTTTTGAGGGAGCGAATATGTTGCGGATTAAATCGATTTTGGTAAAATCTCAACCGGAGGAATCACTCGATGTTCACGGATGGGTGCGGACCCGTCGCGATTCCAAACAGGGGTTTTCGTTCATCGAACTGAACGATGGCAGTTGTATGAGCAACCTGCAAATTGTCATCGATAAAGAGGTTCCCGGCTACGAAGAATCGATCAAACTGGTCACCACCGGGGCCGCCCTGAAAATTGCGGGAACAGTAAAAGAATCGCCTGGCAAAGGGCAGCGGATCGAAGTTCACGCGACGCATCTGGAAGTTCTTGGAACAGCCGACCCGGAAACTTTTCCGCTGCAGAAAAAGCGACACAGCTTCGAATATCTGCGGGAGATCGCCCACCTGCGGCCTCGCTCAAATACGTTCGGCGCGATCGCCAGGGTTCGTAATGCAGCCACGTTTGCGATTCACAACTTCTTCCAGGAAAACGGCT
>JAJRTM010000579.1 GCA_024278285.1 Planctomycetota bacterium | reverse complement strand
GACACCAGCGATTTTATTGTCGATTCTCTTCAGCAATGGTGGGATGAAAACAAAGATCGCTACGCACACACTCAGCAATTGGTCATCAATTTGGACAACGGTCCGGAATGTTCCAGCCGTCGTACACAGTTTATGAAACGCTTGGTCGAGTTTTCGGATCACAACAATTTAGAAATTGTTCTCGTTTATTACCCACCGTATCACAGCAAATATAATTCCGTAGAACGGTGCTGGAGAGTTCTGGAAAGACACTGGAACGGAACGCTACTCAACAGCACGGCAACCGTCGTGGAATGGATCCGCAGCATGACGTGGAAAGGAACTCACCCGGTCGTGCATCTGCTGGAGAAAGAGTACGACAAAGGCGTCCGCATCGCGAAGAAAGCGTTCCAGCCAACCGCCAACCGCCAACCGCCTGACTCGCAACCACGAACTCCCCAAATACTCCGTCCAAATTCAACCACAATTAACCTAACGGTACATTTAATAATTGGAGTTACCTTACTGTCCGATTTCAATTTATTATCAGCGGCAAGGCGCTAGCGACTTGTTGATTTAGTATTTCCGAAGTCCCGTAATTCGCTTCAAGTTATCTTTGATCGCATTTTCATGTGGTCAAAGGGCTGAAAAGGGTAGTTTTGAAATAGTGTAAATGTACTAAACATGTGCGTTCGGTGACTAAATCAACAACCCGCTAGCGCCTTGCCGCTGACTCCGTTTACTGTTGAGTTCATAAGATGCGACAGTAATTGTCCGAGTGATGCTTAGTCAGGATTTAGTTTTTTGCTTAACTCTTTTGCAGATGACGGCTTTTGTTTTTCCATCGATACGTGCATAAATGAGTGTGATCGCGTTTTCCCCTTTTAGTGAAAGCGATTTTCGTACCCGTTCGATATCCACCGGAACATGCCTGCACTTGATTTCGACCGTGCCGATATTTTGTTCCCGCATATATTTCCGTAGTTGTTTTTCGTTGCGATTCAAAACATCGATCACTTCGAATCCGGTGATAAAAGGCGATTCGATGAAACTGCCTGCAGTAAGGTACTCTTCGGCATCATCCAATCGAGAAAGCCCTTTCTGCTCTGCAAACAGATTGACCAGCCCGGAACGAACCAGCGACGGGTCGGGATCGTAAAGATAATTCTGTACTGATGTCATTTCAGGCCATGCAGAAAGGGGATCGCCTGCGATACTTTCACCCGAAGGAAGGACCGTTGCCCGCCACATTCCAGGCTGAGCCAATTCGCCACACCAGATGTTTGCCGCTTTGCATTCTCCGTGCAGACTGACTAACTCCGCTTCACATTCAGGGAATTTTCCACCAAAATTACTGGCAGGACTCAGTTTAATCACCCCCGCTTGACAACTTTGGGCCATCTCTTGCAAACGGGGTAGCGCGGGTTGAATCTGTTCTAAACGCAAATGCCTGCGACCAGTGGCGTCTCGCTGGTCGGGATCGATATGAATCACCTTTCCAGCGACATCAATCTGATTAACATCCCGTTTTAAGAATGTGATTTTTTCTGAGACTCCATAAACTTCCGCATTCCAAGAAGCAAGTTGCAGTTGGACTGCATCGAGATCGCAGGCATGAACCTGAGCATGTTCGGCGAGCGAAATCGCATCACTCCCCATGCCAGAACATAAATCCCAAACTTCCTCGAACGGCGAAAACCTCTTCGCTTTGTGAGCCGCGACTTGTTCAGAAGTTGCCTGTTCAAGGGACTGACGGGTAAGCCAAAGTTGATCCGCCTGCGAGAATTTATCTTCGGCTCGTTTTCTCAACAGGACCAATTCCAACCCAAGCCGTACCAACTCAGCAGGATACTGCTTCCGTAATCGCTGTTGAATCTGTAATTCACTTCCGCTTGCTGCCTCAATCGCAACAAGCAGTTCAGGAGTGGCTCGCAATTGCTGCCAAGGTTCAAGATTATTCAATGAGTATTTCCTGAAACTATTATGCTTGAGTGTTGTAGACTGGGGCGGGGCCTTAAGTTTTACCATAAGTCATTGGCCGATATTACAAATATCATTTTCTTTTTGCCAGCCTGCGTGAGCGTAACTTGTGTCGTGGGAAGGAGTATTGATAATGCGCAGAGCATTGTTAATTTTGCATTGTAAAATATCTTCTTGCATCAATAAGGCAGGCTCGTAGGATGAAATCACTGCTCCCTTATTTTTGTTCTCCCATGGAGGATTTGGTGATGCCTACTGGATGCAAAACGGCTGACTGTGAAACTACTGGTCGTGAAGCGGACCTGAGTCCTGGACAATCTCTGTTTGGTCACGCTCAACGGGGAGACAAAAGGCGAACGGCGCGGCAGGTTCAGATTTTTGATTTGATGAGACGACACCTGGGAGGAACGTTGCCCGACAAGTTGGCTTCGCCCACAGATTTACGAGCTTTCTATCGACTTTGTGATGCTGACGATGTGATGCTGACGATGTGATGCTGACGATGTGATGCTGACGATGTGATGCTGACGATGTGATGCTGACGATGTGATGCTGACGATGTGACCCACGAAGCGATCATTGACGCCATGCGGCAGCACACCTTTTCGCGAATCGAAGCAGAGGCATCTCCATACTTTTTCTGCATGATGCCACCGAATTAGACTATACCTCTTTGACATCGCTGGCAGGCGAACTGGGGCAGATCGGCAGAGGAACTCGCCAGGGCTACATCTGCCAAAACGTATTGGCTGTCACGCTGTTGAATTTGCGAGACGCTTCCCGCCGCGAAGACGCCAAGATGCGGCTGGCATCCACCTTGTTAGCTCCCGAGTATATTGAAGTTTTAAGCGTGTGGTGTTACCGTAAAAGTAAAGAGTTGAGCGTTCACGACTTTTACCTGGCGTTAGCTCGCCTGGGCGATCACCAAAACCGAAAGTCCGACCACCGCCCCGGGTGGCTCGTCGGTAGAGTGATATTGGAGAGTTTGTTTGGTCAATCGATATTTTTCTTCTGGAGTGAGCATGAATTTAATTTGGAAGCTTGCGTTATTGTTTTGCCTTGTTTTTATGAGTGCGGATTTCAGTTTTGCAGCACCTAAGCATCCCAATATTGTTGTCATTCTGGCGGATGATTTTGGTGTGGGGGATATTCAGGCTCATTATCCTGACAACAAAATTGCGACACCTTTTTTAGATCGACTTGTTCAGCAAGGGATGAGTTTTACCGATGCGCACAGTCCCTCGGCTGTCTGTTCTCCCACACGTTACGGATTATTGACGGGGCGATATGCGTGGCGGACCCGTTTACAGGAATGGGTGATCGCAGCTTATGAGCCGCCGTTGATTTCAGCGGATCGTCCGACGCTGCCCGGCTTTCTTCGTCAACATGGCTATCAGACTTCGTGTATCGGAAAGTGGCATTTGGGATGGAACTGGTCCGGACCGCAGCCGAGTCGTATGACAGAAGTGAAGAATGGTCAGAAAAATCTCTCCTGGGATTTCACCAAGCCAATTGCGGGCGGACCAACGCAGCGGGGGTTCGATTATTTTTACGGCGTCGATCTTCCAAATCTTCCTCCATTTACATTCATCGAAAACGATCGAATCGCGATACAACCTACCGATAAATACAAATACGATCCGACAGTCGGCGTGGTGATGCCGCGTGGATTCGATGGAGCACCAATCGCGCCGAACTGGCAGTTCGATAACATTCTGCCTGAAATAACAAAACGAGCCGTTCAGCAGATTCGTCAACGGGCCAAAAAGGAAAAACCATTCTCCCTTTACTTTTCGATGACCTCTCCTCACGAACCGGTTGTTCCCTCCAAAAATTTTCGAGGCAAAAGCGGCATCGCACCAATTGCAGATTTTGTAATGGAAACGGACTGGTCAGCCGGTCAAATTATCCAAGCGGTTGATGAAGCCGGCATCGCAGATGAAACAATTGTCATCTTCACCGCGGATAACGGTCATTCACACTACACCGGCTGGCAACAACTGGTTGCTGCAGGGCACATGCCAAGCGGTCCTTATCGTGGACATAAAGGGGATGTCTGGGAAGGTGGGCATCGGGTGCCGCTTGTTGTTCGCTGGCCAGAGAAAGTCCAGGCGGGAACGAGCAGCGATCAAATGGTTTGCCTGACAGATATTCTTGCCACCTGTGCAGAAGTGGTTAAGGCCAAAACTCCTTCCAATGGAGCCGAAGACAGCCTTTCATTCCTCCCAGCACTTCTACAAAAGAATCAGAAGCAAGGACGAACACGGATGGTTAATCACTCCAATCATGGCGAATTCGCCTACCGTGATGGGAACTGGAAACTGGTCTTTCGGATGAGCAAACCGAAACTCGAAAAGTCCCGTGGTTTGCCAACTGT
>JAJRTM010000578.1 GCA_024278285.1 Planctomycetota bacterium | reverse complement strand
GATCACAACGAAATTGCGAACTCGGGAAATAAAGATTCGCGATTTGGAAGCGAAGCGAATTCGTGGTGAAAAGCTGGAGGCACTCGGCACTTTGGCAGCCGGGGCAGCTCACGAATTATCGACACCTTTGGGGTCGATCGCGATTATAGCAGGCGAAATACAGCACGGATTAAGCGTTTCGCCACAGGCCAATTCAGATAACTCGCAACTGTTAGAAGATATCGTTTTGATCCGTTCTGAACTGGATCGTTGCCGATTTATTTTGAATCACATGTCTGCCCAGGCAGGGGAAGAAACGATTGAAAAGAAAGAACCCCTCACAGGAAAAGAACTGCTTGATCTGATTATGAAAGGGGTCAAGCAACCTTCGCGCGTCACCACTTCGGTTGCGCCTGAAGCAGCTTCTTGTCGAGTATGCGTTGGACCGTATATAACCGCCCAGGCATTGCGTGGCACCATAAAAAATGCATTGGAAGCTTCGCCAGCCAACGCCAACGTGCGAGTGAAAATCGATTGCCAGCAGGGCATGTTTATTCTGACGGTTATCGATGCAGGCGATGGCATTCCAGATAAAATCCTCTCGCGGATTGGTGAACCATTCTTTACCACCAAGCAAACAGGAAAAGGAATGGGCCTGGGAGTTTTCCTGGCCCGAACGGTCGTCGAAAGACTGGGCGGGGCGATGCAGATCGAATCAACAAAAAATCAGGGAACAACAGTCATCTGTAAAATCCCATGCCAAAATGGTGATTGAGGGCAAGAGAAATTAGCCTAATTTCTCACGATAATACGCTGCCCCGGCTTCGAGTGCTTCTTTGATTTTTGAAGGGTCTTTGCCGCCCGCTTCGGCAAGGTCCGGGCGACCGCCGCCGCCCCCTTTTACTTGTTTGCCCGCTAGTTTTACACAGTCGGACGCATTCACGCCTTGGCCAATTAACTCTCTGTCGATTGCTGCCAGCAGCGTCACTTTTCCATCGATTTCCGCAGCGAGTAGAATCGCAC
Organism: Planctomycetota bacterium; assembly: GCA_024278285.1. GTDB lineage: Bacteria > Planctomycetota > Planctomycetia > Planctomycetales > Planctomycetaceae > Rubinisphaera. The sequence continues at coordinate 2,456 of JAJRTM010000578.1, read as the reverse complement.
ACTTTGTTTTTTTACGCAGGCGATCTGCGTAATCTCGCAAGATTTCTTTGGGGACATCTTTTAATTGGTGCACAATAATGGCGACACCTTTTACCTTTTCTGCTTTCTCCAAAAGTTGTGCAACTTCTTCGCTGATCGACTGTTTCATCTGTCCTGCAAGTTTCTGCTTGAGTTGCTTTAAGTCGGCCTGCATCGTTTGTACTTTGCGAAGCAGGTCGTCTGCGGAAGAGACTTTCAATTCTGCCATTAACTCTTTAAGAAGCGTTTCTTTCCTGCGGATTTCTTCAATCGCTTTTTCACCGGTGTAAGCAACAAGTCGGCGAACCCCTTTGGCGACTGGTTCTTCTGCGATGATTTTGAACATGCCGACCTGCCCGGTATTTGTTAGATGAATTCCGCCGCACAGCTCACGACTGAATTTTCCCATTGAAACAACACGAACTGAATCGGGATATTTTTCGCCGAATAATGCCATCGCGCCCGCTTCACGAGCTTCGTCGATGTTCATCATTTTTGTGGCAACATCGTCGCCGTGGGAAATGTGCGTGTTGACGATATCTTCAATCGTTTTCAATTCTTCTGGCGTGACAGGTTTTTTATGAGCAAAGTCAAAACGGAGTTCATCCTGCTGCACTTTGGAGCCACGCTGTGTTGCGTTTTCTCCCAATGTTTTCCGCAGCGCCGCGTGCATAATATGCGTGGCTGAATGCGCTCTGCAAATACCATCTCTGCGGTCGGTGTTGACTTCCGTGGTCAACTCCTGATCAAGTTTCAATGTGCCGGATTTCAGGTGTCCGATATGCAACCACAGTTCGCCATCTTTCTGAGTATCCTGGACATCAAACAGAATTCCGTCTGCACGAAGCGTACCGACATCGCCCACCTGTCCGCCAGATTCTGCGTAAAACGGGGTTTGATCCAGTACGATTGCAATCTGGTCTGCATGGCCAACTTCTGTCAACTCATCAACAAGTTGCCCTTCTGCGATAATGCCGACAACTTTTGCTTTTGAACTGGAAGAATCGTAGCCGAGGAATTTTGTATCGCCGGATGTTTTGCGGATCGCATCAAGCGGACCTTCCGCCATCACGCCAGACATTCCTCCCTGGTTACTGATGATGCCATGCTCTTTCATGCGAGCTTCAAAACCTTTGCGATCTACCTTCAGATTATGCTTGGCAGCAAGTGCTTCGGTTAGTTCAAAGAAGAAGCCGTCTGTTGTGTGCAATTGAAACGCATCTTCTCCCGAAATTATCCCACTGCTTTTTGCGGCATCTAAACATTTATTGAAGCGGTTCAAACCACGTTCAATTGTTTCGAGAAACTGCGATTCTTCTTCTTTAATGGCATCCTGTACTGAGCCGAGTGTCTGTTTCAATTCGGGATACGGTTTTGCAAACAGTTCGACCACTTTCGGGACCAGCGTATGCAGAATCGGTTCTTGCTTTCCAATTAAATACGCTTCGAGAACGGCTCGACGTAACAACTGACGCACGATGTAGCCCTGCTTGTTGTTACCGGGTAGCACATTTTCATGAATACACATGGTGACGGCGCGGACATGATCTGCGATACGCCGCATCGCGCGGCCGTGCTCGGCATCAAACGAATAATTCGCTCCAACAATTTCGCCTACGGTTTCACAAAGTGGTTTGAGAGAATCGATTTCGAAATTACTTTTCACTCCTTGAAGCACCGCAGCGGTTCGTTCGAGCCCCATGCCGGTATCGATATTTTTCATTGGCAGCGGGCGCAAGTTATCGGGCGGGCTTCCAACGCGATTGAACTGCGTGAAGACGAGATTCCAGATTTCCACTTCGCTTCCGCCACCGGAGGGGTGATAATAAATTTCGCTGCACGGGCCGCAAACACCATCAGGACCATCGGTCGGGGCGCCGGCTGGCCAGAAGTTTTCGTATTCGTCATCTCTGCGAATTTGCTTCTTGGGTAGTCCGATTTCTTTTTCCCAAATGTTGAATGCTTCGTCATCATCGAGAAAAACGGTAATACTTAAAGAGTCGGGAGAAAGGCCGAGCCATTTTTTATCGGTCAGAAATTCCCACGCCCAGTGGATCGCTTCTTTCTTGAAGTAGTCGCCAAAGGAGAAATTCCCGAGCATTTCAAAGAATGTATGATGGTAAGCGGTCACGCCGACGTTGCCGATATCGCCGGTTCGTAAACATTTTTGACACGTGGTGGCACGAGTGTAATCGAGTTTGCCAATCCCGAGGAATTCATTCTTGAATTGATTCATTCCCGCAGGCGTAAACAGAACCGTTGGATCGTTCGGCACCAGAACATCGCTGGGACGGCGAACGCACTGTTTCGATTCAAAAAAGGAAAGATAGGCTTCACGCAGTTCGTCTGTTTTCATAATAAATCCGTTTGGAACGCTTGAATTCGAGTGATGATTGTGTTGAATTAGTAAGTAGGTCAAGCTGTGCCTGACAACCCAG
>JAJRTM010000577.1 GCA_024278285.1 Planctomycetota bacterium | reverse complement strand
GTATCGATCCCGAAACACGGAAATTCCGTCTTTTAATGTATGAGTTGTTCATCAATAAAAACTGGTCTGCCTACAAAATCACCCAACACTTTAATCAATTCAAAGTAGATGGGTGGGACAGATGGACTGAATCAGCCATAAAAAAACTGCTTAAAAACCCCACCGCAATTGGTGTCTTTATCTGGAATCGCACCCGATACGAATATGACTATGAAAAAGAAAAAAAGGTTAAGATAGAGAATCCTCGATCAGAATGGGTAGTACGTTATAACCCCGATTTGGCAATAGTTCCCCTCGAGTTATGGAAGAATTCTCGCAAAAGACTTGCCAAAATGCGAGCAAAAAGTCCGTTGACCGGCAAGAAGCAAAGCCGTAATCAAGTATCTGCAACGACACTTTTTAGTGGAACACTTTTCTGCGGATATTGTGGAGAGGAGCTGAAGCTGACTCGCTCGACAAACAAATACAAGCAAATGGGGTGCCTGAACGGTCCACATCGTGCTAATGATTGTAAGCTTTCCAGTTCGAAAAGCACTGAGGTCATCGAAAAATGTCTACTCAATTACCTCAGGGATAATATCATTACCGAGTCTGTACGTGAAGATATTGTTACCAAAGCAAATGAGTATTTGAAAAGCGAGGCAGAAAAACCACAGATTGATATTTCACCGATGAAAAGTGAAGCTCGAAAATTGATTAATAGAATCACGAAGCTTATTCATCGCGTTGAAAAAGAGGGTAACGAGGATCTATGTGATGTATATGATCAACGGATTATAGAATTACAGAAAAAGCTCCAACCATTGCAAGCGACAATTCGAGAGGCCGAGCGTCAGAATCGCAAGAAAGATGTAAAACCACTGGAGATGGAACAATGCAAAGTCTATCTCACTAAACTTCGGGGTGTTCTGAATGAAGAAATTCCGATGGCTGCTGAAGCAATTCGAACTCTTACGGGACCAATTACAATTCGACAGGAGCCGATTCCGGGTAAGAAACGTATGCGCTGGGTTGCCAGATTTACTCCAGATTTATTTCGCATAGTCAGTATGATGTCCCATCAAACTGATGTTCTTAATTCAATAGTTCTTGAAAAAGGGGGGCAGGCAGCTGGCGAAGAAGTTACCGTGCCTTTGGAAAATATTCCAAAATACGAAAAGCTGGCTCCTGAGTTCTTGCGGCTTAGTGAAAACGGTATGAGTATCGATAGTATTGCCTCAGCACACGGAATGAGCTGGGAATATGCCAACCAAATAGTCCATTTCGCAAAAACTGGAGAACGCCCCAAATGGAAAGCAGGTAAAAAGACAGGCAATGGCAGTAAGGCGAGTAAATATTTAGAGCATGCTGACGAAGTAGCCTCATTGAAAGATGATAGAAAAATGTCTTTCAAAAAAATTGGGGCTCAGCTCAACATTTCAATGGGGACAGCCCGTAGAGCCTACCACCATGCTCATCGTGCTGAGATTCTTCAGGTAGTTGAAAATGGACAAAAGCTTGTTCGTACAAGCTACTCGCATTTAGGAGAAGAGGTATACCAGAAAATCCGCGAAAAGTTACAGGCTGGGCAAAAGCCTGCAGATATTGCAGCTGAGGTTGGCTGCGGGCGCAGCACGGTTAATCGAACGCGGAAAAAATTACAAGAAGTAAATTAAATCGGTATTACTGATTGATAGACGTGTTTGAACGCAAGTGAGAGCCAGGCAATCGTCTCGCAAGAGCTTGCAAGTTCAACTACTCTTTCGTGATCACGGCTGAGCAGTTGCCAGGGGTGGGTATCCAGCCTGGCGGCTATTGCTTTTACATCACCATTTTCCTCATTAATTTCCAGACATCGCCATGCTGCGTTAACCCTATATCCGATAGCAGCCAAGTTAATTATTTCTGGTGCTATCATTACTCGCCGAATCTGGAAAAGTTCGTTTTTCTGGGCATCAACATGTTAGCAGACGTTGAAAATGCTCTCGATTTAGCCAAAGCGAAAAGATTCAAGAACAGATTTCGTCCTGTGTATCGCCAAATAACAATGGTGGTACAGCCAGTGGCTACTGGACAAAAGAGTCCGTGACGCGTACTGTCAGGGTACGTTGTTAGGCTTTACGTCTGGGGCTTTCGTTACCCTTCATCAGAATGGCGACAATCGATGTCTGAATCTTCTCAATTGATGAGACAGTGGCGGTTACTGCAAATGCTTTCTTCACGAAAGTATGGCGTGACGCTGCAGGAAATGGTGGATGAAACCGAAGTGACCAGCCGGACTTTGCTTCGGGATCTTCGTTTGTTGAAATCTGTTGGATTTCCGTTAACAGAACAGAAGAGAGATCACGGTAAGAAATTCTGGAGTCTTGCAAATGATTCCGGAATTGCTCAACTCCATTTCACGCTGGAAGAAGCAGCCGCTCTTTATTTAGGACGGCAATTCCTCGAAGCCTTTGCGGGGACTTTTTTCTGGAAGGGGTCGCAGCAGGCCTACCGGAAAATTCGCTCTGCGTTAAGCGAACATGTGATTGATTACTTAGATCAACTCGCCTCATCGGTGCATCTGACGCAAAACCAAATGGTTGATTACTCCTCGCGGGCTCAACTGATTGATGATTTGATGGTCGCGGTTGAAGATTGCAGAATTACGGTGCTCACGTATCAATCGATGCGATCTACAGAACCGGTCACCTACTACGATATTCATCCCTATGCGTTGGTGTTCCACAAGGGAGCGCTTTATTTAATCGCCTGGTCGGCGGATCATCAATCAATTCGTACGTTCAAAATCGATCGCATTAGCGATGTCGAAGTGCAATCCGGGTTGATGAAATTCCAGGTTCCTGATGATTTCGATGCGGCCCAGTTTCTGGAAAATTCGTTCGGCATCTTCGGCGATCAACACAAACCTCAAACCGTCCGTGTTTTATTTTCTGCCCAAGTGGTTCGTATTCTGGAAGAGAAATTGTTTCATTCGAGTCAAAAACTGTCGCGACAAAAAGATGGTTCAGTGATTGCTGAGTATTTACTTTCCAGCTTCGAAGAATTTCGTTCCTTCATTCTCAGTTTTGGACAACACGCAATGGTACTTGAACCAGTCGAGTTGGTCGAAAGTATTCAGGAAGAAATTACTGCTATGAAGGCATGTTATGAAAAACAATCAACCACGATAAATCACCCATGACCAAATATTACGGACACTCTTTACAAAACCAACCGGTATCAAAATGGGAACCGCTGGAAGATCATCTCGATCTGGTTGCAAAATATGCCATTGGATTCGCAGAAAAACTGAACGCAACCGATTGGGCAAACCTGCTTGGGTACTGGCACGATTTGGGAAAGTACGATCCTCGATTTCAAGCCTATTTGAAAGGGGAGCCAACCAAAGTAACCCATTCCAGTTTCGGGGCTCAACACGCGATAGAGCAATTCCCTGAAGCGTTGAAGCCGCTCGCTTATTTACTTGCCTATTGCATTTTGGGGCATCATGCAGGCTTGCCCGATTATCGTGATCAAAATGCCGAGCGAAAACGGGCATCGAGTCTCACGATGCGTTTGCAAGATGAATCAACCCGCATCTCACTCGATGATATCCCCTCGCGAATTCATCAAATGCAACCGCCCGGGAGGCCTGCTATCAAAGTAGATTCCAAAATCGGGGCGTTTCAGCTTGCTTTTTGGACACGTCTCCTTTTTTCGTGCCTGGTTGATGCCGATTATCTGGCGACGGAAGAATTTATGTCACCCGATAAAACCGATTTACGTCCACAAAGATTTTCTCAGTGGGATCAATTATCTGCAATACTAACAACTGAACTTCAACGATTACAAAAAACGACACCGATTGGAAAAATAAGAAATGAGATTCTTGATGCCTGTTTGCAGAAGACTGATTGTGAGCCGGGCTTTTTTTCGTTGACAGTTCCCACCGGCGGCGGCAAAACGCTTTCGAGTCTCGCGTTTGCATTGAAGCACCTCCAAACTCACAACAAAGATCGCATTATTTATGCGATTCCGTTTACAAGTATTGTCGAGCAGACCGCGACCGTCTTTCGAAATCTTTTTCAAGATGAAGACGATTCGATTGTGCTGGAACATCATTGCAATGTTGATCCCGGCGAAGATGATAACAAAAAAGAAACACAAGCCGATAAAGCAATCTACGCATCAAGGCTCGCAACCGAAAACTGGGATGCACCACTCATTGTAACAACGAACGTTCAACTGCTTGAATCATTGTTTGCCGCCAGGCCGTCGCGTTGCCGAAAACTGCATCGTATCGTCAATTCGGTCATTATTCTGGATGAAGCACAAACTCTCCCGATTGAATTTCTCGAACCGTGTCTCAAGGCATTGCAGGAACTGGTGACAAATTACGGATGCACGATTGTGTTGTGTACCGCAACGCAACCTGCCATTACCGAGCGGGAGAATTTTTCGATTGGTCTCAAAAATGTTCGTGAAATTATTCCGCAACCTGAAAAACTTGCTCAACAAATGAAACGTACGGAAGTCGAATCGCTGGGAGCCGTCAGCCCGGAAACACTCATTGAAAAAATGAAAACGTATGAAAGTTTTCTTTGCATCGTCAACTCCAAGCCAGATGCTGCTCGTTTGTTTGAGCAACTCAAAAACTCCGATGATGAAAGTCAGGGAGATGTGCTATTCCACTTGAGTACAAACCTTTGCGCTGTTCATCGCACACAAAAACTGGATGAAATCCGCAAACGCTTGAAAGCAGGGCAACCGTGCAGGGTGATCAGTACGCAACTGATTGAAGCCGGGGTCGATATCGATTTCCCGGTTGTTTTTCGATCCATCGCCGGGCTGGACAGCATTGCCCAGGCAGCAGGACGTTGTAATCGGGAAGGGAAACAGAAGACTGCCACCGTTTACGTCTTTGAACCGGACGGGGATCAGTGGTCAACGCCGTTTGGTTATCTGGGGCGAACTGCCAGCCTCACACAAACCCTTGTTGCTGATCCAACCTCTGCGATTCACAAGCAGGGTTGGCTCTCGCCGGCTGCCATCGAACAATATTTTCGTTTGAACTACTGGCAACACAACGATCTTTGGGACAAAAAAGAAATCATCAAACGTTTTCTGTTCTCGCAAGCAGGCATCCCGGAATTTGCATTTCGTGAAGTGGCAAGAGAATTCCAACTGATCGAAGACCACCAGACTCCAGTCTTCATTCGGTTTGATAAAACTGCCCGCAAATTATTGGATAAATTCCGCAACTGTTTACAAGACCCAGACCGCAAAGCAGCAGGTTCAGTAAAGAGAAAACTGTTACGCAAACTGCAACGCTACTCCATCGGTGTCAATGATCGCGACTTCAAGCAAATGGCAGGTGGCGACATCTCAATACTGCTGGATGATCGCGAAGAACCAACCGGCTATTTCGAACTGACTAACGAAAGCTGCTACGACAATGACCTCGGATTCAAGCCACAACAGACAGGAAGATTGGGAGGTGAGCAGTTGCTTCAATAAAAAAAGAGCAAGGCGGTAGCCCTACTCATAACTCGAAATAAATAGTTTCAATCCGCGCCGAAGCGACACTTAGTTTATTGAAATCACTTTTTTCAAACCACCCTTTTTCTTCCGCAAGGATGTCATGGCAACAAAGAATTCATTCTTGGACCATTTCCGAAACACAGAAGCGGTGAATTCTTCATACATGTGTTCAAAATCATCTGTGTATGGAAGAGAATCAACACACAATGCAATTTCACCATACAGCTTCTTTACTACTTCTCTCTCCAGTTCGTTAAACCTCATCAAATTAACTCCTTCTATTGACACATTGTGATGAGCGAATACGATAATCGCTCAGTAACAAGCATAATCATAACTCTAAATAAATAGAAGTAAACAACAATATCTGGAAACCAGTGAACTTACTGTAATCCCGACCAGTCTCTAAGAAAGGTAACTAAATGAAAGATTTTAAAATCGCTCTCCATGTTTGGGGGGAATACGCCTGTTTTACCAGGCCGGAGATGAAGGTCGAGAGGGTTAGTTACGATGTCATAACGCCTTCTGCGGCTCGGGGGATTCTCGAAGCTGTGTACTGGAAACCACAAATTCGCTGGCTCGTGGAGCGAATTCACGTTCTCAAACCGATTCGATTGATGAACGTTCGGCGAAACGAAGTCGCCAGTAAAATCCCGACCAATGGTCTGCAAAAGATTATGAAAGAAGGACACGGTCGCCTTGGATTGTATGTCGATGAAGACCGCCAGCAGCGTGCATCCATTGTGCTGCGGAATGTTGGTTATGTGATTGAAGCTCGGTTCGAAATTTTTGATCCGAAAGAATACCCAGAGAAATATAAAAAAGACCCCAATGAACATCAAGAATCCCCCCAAAAGCATTACGAGATGTTCAAAAGGCGAGCCGAAAAAGGCCAGCACTTTCATCAGCCGTACCTGGGAACACGAGAATTCGCCTGCCATTACGAATGGCTCGATTTCGATGCGATTCCTCGTTGCCCGGAGTCTCTCATCGGCGAAAAAGACCTCGGCTACATGCTGCACGACATCGATTTCAAGGATAACTCCACGCCGCACTTCTTCCGGGCAGAAATGAAAGACGGCATCATCAACGTCCCTGCTTTTGAAACCAGCGAGGTGAAAGCATGATTTTACAATCCTTAAACAGTTATTACGAACGGCTCGCCGAAGATGAGAATGTCGACATCTCGCCCTACGGCTACAGTCCGCAAAAAATCGTCTTCAGTATTGTGATTGATCTCAATGGAAAACTGATCAAATTCGCGGATCAACGCCGCGAAGAGGGCAAGAGATTAATTCCGAGAATGTTGCAAGTCTTCGGAGGAGCCAAACCTTCCGGCTCTGGTTTGAACCCCTGCTTTTTGTGGGATAACGCCGCTTATCTGCTCGGTTACAAGCCGGAAGACACCAAGCCGGAACGAACACTCAAGGCATTTGAGGCATCGCGGGAATATCATCTTTCCTATGAAAAAGAAATTGATAACCCGGCTTATTCGGCGGTGTGTCGATTTCTGGAATCCTGGAACCCGGAAAAGGCGAGCGAGTTTCCTGAACTGGAAGAAGCCGCTACCGGTTTTCTTGTGTTTCAGATTTCAAACCAAGAACATTTCGTGCATGAGATTCCAGAACTGATACAGTGGTGGAATAAGAAGCTCAACAGTGCAGGGGATTCCAAAAAAGATGTTCGCGGGTTCTGCTTAATCACCGGCAAACAAGAGAAACTGGCCCGGTTGCATGAACCGAAAATCAAAGGGGTTCGTGATGCTCAATCTTCAGGAGCGTCGATTGTTTCCTTCAACGCTAATGCGTACGAATCTTACGGCAAGGATCAATCGTATAACGCTCCAGTGAGTGAACAAGTAACGTTTCAGTATTGTACTGCGTTGAACTTTCTGTTGTCCCGAGAGAACAACCGTTCGTTGATTATCGGTGATGCAACGGTCGTATTCTGGACCGAACGCTCTACTCCGGTTGAAAGCATTTTTTCAGCATTTATCGATCCGATTTCTCATGCAGGAGATGAGTCTGCTAAGAAGAAAGTCGAAGATTTACTTTCACAAATCGCCCGTGGACAATATCCCGCAGAAGAACTTGGAGATGCCGAAACGCCTTTTTATGTTTTAGGACTTTCCCCCAACGCGGCTCGAATTTCCCTCCGGTTCTGGTATGTCAGCACGTTGGGAGAAATGATTGGCCATCTTCGTGCTCACATGCAGGATCTCGAGATTTGTGGCAAGCCGGATAAAGATTTTGCGATGCCTGCCATCTGGCAACTTCTCGCGGAAACGGCTCGGGAATCGAAAGATGTCTCACCAATTCTTGCCGGCGTCACCATGAAAGCAATTCTTACCGGACAGCTTTACCCGGAAATGTTGTACTCCGCTGTCATTCGGCGAACCCGCATGGATCGCGTTATGAATTATCGCCGGGCTTCCATTTTGAAAGCCTGTCTCAACCGTCAATTTCGACTATTAAAAACTTCACCATTAAAAAAGGAGATTTCCGTGTCACTTGATCCTGATTACCCCGACCCCGCCTATCACATGGGCAGGCTGTTCGCAGAACTTGAAAAATCCCAAGAAGATGCCCTTCCTGGACTTAACGCTACTATCAAAGATCGTTTCTTTGGCGCAGCCTCAGCAACACCTGCTTCTGTCTTCCCACGTTTAATCCGCATGAGCCAGCATCACCTCAGCAAGTTAGAAGGCGGGGCGAAAACGTATCACGAAAAACGTATTCAGGAAATCTGCCAGCAGCTCAACGATTTCCCCTCGCACCTGCCACTCCATCAACAGGGATTGTTTGCACTGGGGTATTACCATCAACGGCAAGATATTTTCACAAAGAAAAAAGGAAAAGAAGCGACTGAAAAAGAGAATTGAAAGCAGGTTTTTCAATTCGCAATGGAAGCTGCCAATGATTCAATGCTTCTCTTATTAACGAGCGGAGCCTTACTTAAAAAAACTCTTTTGTTTTCTAAACAATTTTAACATCTGGAGAAAAACTGATGAAAAATCGTTACGACTTTGTTTACCTGTTTGATGTCAAAGATGGCAACCCCAACGGAGATCCCGATGCAGGCAACTTGCCGCGTCTCGATGCAGAAACCGGCCAGGGATTGGTGACCGACGTTTGCATCAAACGAAAAATACGCAACTTCGTGGGTATCACCAAAGGGGAAACATCACCTTTTGAAATCTACATCAAAGAAAAAGCCGTGCTGAATAATCAACATGAGAAAGCATACACAGCTTTGGAGGTCAAACTAGAAGGAAAAAATAAACCTCCCAAGAAAGCCGAAGATGCGGAAAACATCAAGCAATGGATGTGCAAAAACTTTTTTGATATCCGCACCTTTGGAGCTGTCATGACAACAGGAGTCAACGCGGGGCAAGTTCGCGGACCGTTGCAGTTTACATTTGGCCGCAGTATCGATCCGATTATCTCTTCCGAGCATTCAATAACCCGCTGTGCTGTCACGACGGAAAAAGAAGCCGAAAAGCAGCAGGGCGATAACCGCACGATGGGCCGCAAATTTACCGTTCCTTACGGACTGTATCGCATGTACGGTTTTATCAATGCGAATCTGGCTGAGAAAACAACGTTCGACAGCAATGGCGAAGACCTCGATCTGGTTTGGGCTGCTCTCGCCAATATGTTCGATCACGACCGAGCGGCTGCTCGCGGGTTGATGTCGCCCCAGGCATTGATCGTCTTCAAGCATGAAAGCCAACTCGGTAACGCCCCCGCTCATAAACTGTTTGAGCGAGTGACCATCACTCGAAATGAAACCGAAGGCGATTTCCAACCGCCTCGCAGCTTTTCTGATTATACCATCAACATCGATGAAACCGATCTCCCCTCGGGAATCACCATCGAACGGAAAATCTGAATAAAAATTTCAGGCGAGCCGGGGGTGTTAACCTTGTCGTTACCCACATCTTGATTGTTCAGGTGAGATTTTTTGTCGAACAATACACCATGAAACAGGGGATTTGGGCTTCATTGCAATCAGATTGGGTGCCACTGTCTGGCTTGTCCAGCAGTGAGATCGCGGGAGTGAAGGTGGAATCTTCTGAAAGAGTAAGCCGTTATTCCCGAATTTGAGTGATGTTTCATTCGTTTGATACCCTATAACAATAGGATACTCAATCGTAATTCGCACTGCTGGACGAGCCAGCAGTGGCACCCGATTTTGTTTCAAAGATGTGGGTAACGACAAGGTTAACCCTCAGATCACTCGGAGTAGAAATAAAAATTCCATACAGGGATTTTCATACCCGGTTCGCCTCTGTTTCAAAACAAAGATTCTACTATGCCTTACACCGAAGACGATTTTGTGCCGATCTCTGCATTACAACACTATCTGTTCTGTCCCAGACAATGCGCGCTGATTCACAACGAACAATCTTGGAGTGAAAACTTTCTCACTGCTCAAGGTCGGCTCCTTCACAAAAAATCGGAAAGTGGCAAGTCAACCACTCGCGATGGAATTCGCATCACGCGCGATCTCCCTCTACACAGCTTCAAACATGGCCTCGTTGGCAAAGCAGATATTGTTGAATTTCACCCGCCGCCAGATATTTCAAAGTCAAAAGCGAATCGCACACTCAAAAAAATGATTCATCACTGCCGTGAAACTTCAATGCAAGGATGGACCATTCTCCATATCGAATATAAACGAGGACAACCCAAAAAGAACGATTGCGACCGCGTGCAACTTTGTGCCCAGGCTTTATGCCTGGAAGAAATGCTGAAGATCGAAATCCCCAAAGGCTTTCTGTTCTACGGACAGAAACAGCACCGATTTGAAATTGCACTCGACCAATCAATTCGACAAACAACTCTGCAAACAATTCTTTCGCTCCACGAACTGTTTGAATCCAAAACAACACCGCCCGCTGAATTCGGCCCCCACTGCAAAAACTGCTCTCTGTACGAACTTTGTCTCCCGAAATTATTCCAGAAAAAATCAGCAAAGAAGTGGCTGATGAAAGAAATTTCAAAATCTTAACAAGACGAGGAAATGCCCCTCATGAAAACACACCTCAATACACTGTTCGTCACCACGGAAGGTTGTTATCTCGCCAAGCAGGGAGATACCGTGGTCATCCGTCAGAAAAAAGAAATCAAAGCCCGGCTTCCTTTTCATAATTTGGATAGCATCGTTTGCATTGGCCGGATCGGGTTAAGCCCTCAACTGATGCAGGCCGCCAGCCAAGCCAACGTTTCTATTTCGCTACTGGATAGCAAAGGACGTTTCCGAGCCGCCATCCAGGGATTTACGTCGGGAAATGTTCTGCTGAGACGGGAACAGTATCGAGCAGCAGACGATGAAACCCGCGCCTTGGAATGTGCTCGTTCCTTCGTGTTGGGGAAATTGGCCAACTGCCGTACCGTGCTGAGAAGAGCTATCCGGGATGCCAACGATTTGGACCCGCGCGTTCAAGAACTGGAACGCAGCGCAACACGCATGAAAAACGGAATCGACGCGGCAGAAAAATCCACATCCATCGATCAACTTCGAGGCTACGAAGGAGAAGCAGCCATGCAATACTTCACCGCCTTCAATTCGCTGCAGACATCGTTTCAGGATTATTTCGCCTTCAATAATCGAAATAAACGACCTCCACTGGATCCCATTAATTCGTTGATGTCCTTCATCTACACGTTATTAATGCACGATGTCCGTTCCGCATGTGAATCGACTGGTCTCGATGCAGCCGTCGGCTACCTTCATCGAGATCGACCTGGCAGGCCCGGGCTTGCATTAGACCTGATGGAAGAATTCCGCCCCTGGATTGCCGACCGCCTCGTCTTTTCGTTGATCAACCGTCAGCAGGTCAACGCTTCATCTTTTCAGTTTCTTGAAAACGGAGCCGTGCTTATCACGCCCGATGCCCGCCGAACAATTTTAACCGCCTGGCAACAAAGAAAAACAGAAGAAATACTGCACCCCATCATCAACGAAAAAGTAACCCTCGGCATCCTCCCCTTCATCCAGGCCCGCCTGTTCGCCAGGCATCTTCGCGGCGATTTAGATATTTATCCACCATTCCTTTGGAAGTAAAAAGGATTCGCAAAATGTATATTCTCGTCACTTACGATATCTCGACCACTGATCCTCAAGGACAAAGACGCTTGCGCCATGTTGCCAAGGCGTGTGAAAGCATGGGCCAGCGAGTCCAAAATTCCGTCTTCGAAATAAAAGCCGACGCCGCTCAGTGGACCATCTTCAAAGCAAAGCTCATCGAAATCGCCGACCTTTCCCACGATAGCCTTCGCTTCTACTACTTGGGGAAAAACTGGCAGCGGAAAGTAGAACATCACGGATCTAAACCGAGCATCAACATCGACGGCCCATTGATCATCTAATAGTAACTATTCAGATCAGGGTGCCTGAGGACAGATTGTTATTTGAAACGTTTGAATATTCAGAAAACTTTCTCACAATCTGCCCCCAGATCTGGACATCTCGCCACATCTGGAAGTAAATTGTCACTAGCCGTGTTGTTATTTGCTCACACTACTTCCGACAATTTATCCCCAACTACCCATCACTGAATAGTTACCATCTAATCAATAATAACTACGATTCTCCCACTGCGGACCCATAGCACGCTCACGGTGCCTGAGAGGTTCGCATTCATCCTAACTTGCTTCACCAAAAGATGTTAGATATAATGCCCAACAGCGATTGTGTAATGAAATTGAAATGGCCCAAAGGTTCGCGATTCACCAATCCTAACCCCAACCACAGCAACATATTACACAACCGGTTCCATCGCCCCTCACCCAGGGGCGCGGATTGAAACACATGCAAGCGACCAGTCCAGAATCCTCTTCCATTCCATCGCCCCTCACCCAGGGGCGCGGATTGAAACCGCCCACTGTTGCCCAGGTCGCAACCTGTTCGCCATCGCCCCTCACCCAGGGGCGCGGATTGAAACATTGTAAACACATATCCATCCTGCGTAAAGGGTTATCGCCCCTCACCCAGGGGCGCGGATTGAAACTCTCATTGCGTCGCTCATTGCAGATTGCATTTCCTATCGCCCCTCACCCAGGGGCGCGGATTGAAACACCGATTGCCCATCAATCGAATACGATGGCTTTGATCGCCCCTCACCCAGGGGCGCGGATTGAAACTATCAAGCCAAGTGATTTGACGCTACGCCTGCATCGCCCCTCACCCAGGGGCGCGGATTGAAACGAGACCTCGGATATCACGTTCAATCTGCACTTTAATCGCCCCTCACCCAGGGGCGCGGATTGAAACTCATTCCGGGAACAGCAACGTGCCGTGCAAATGGATCGCCCCTCACCCAGGGGCGCGGATTGAAACAAAACCTTAAAAAGGCTGAGTGCTAATCGGCGTATCGCCCCTCACCCAGGGGCGCGGATTGAAACAGCAATGCCGTCTGAAATCGCGAGTTCTGCACCGATCGCCCCTCACCCAGGGGCGCGGATTGAAACACGCAACAAGAGGAATAAAAGAAGCGAAGGCATAATCGCCCCTCACCCAGGGGCGCGGATTGAAACCAGTACATCGTCTGGAGGGATGATATCGTCTTCAATCGCCCCTCACCCAGGGGCGCGGATTGAAACAATTGCTTACCACATTTTTTACAATGCACGGGAACATCGCCCCTCACCCAGGGGCGCGGATTGAAACAAATTACAATTGTTGTTAAAAATACCCGCCTCCGATCGCCCCTCACCCAGGGGCGCGGATTGAAACTTATTTCTGAGATGGCAAAAGGATTTGGAGCATTATCGCCCCTCACCCAGGGGCGCGGATTGAAACAATTGGGGCGAAGATGGAAGCCAGCCAGATGGGATCGCCCCTCACCCAGGGGCGCGGATTGAAACAAATGCGAGAATCAATGCGAGTTGTATCGGACCAGATCGCCCCTCACCCAGGGGCGCGGATTGAAACAAGGGGATGCTTGCAAATAGTATCGGGTTTTTTATCGCCCCTCACCCAGGGGCGCGGATTGAAACTCTCAATTATTGTCAATAATAATTAAAAGCCGCTAATCGCCCCTCACCCAGGGGCGCGGATTGAAACGAGTTCGCTTGCTCGATTGCTGGGCGCCTGAAATCATCGCCCCTCACCCAGGGGCGCGGATTGAAACCTTCGCGGTATTGCGATGGAAGCATCAGCCGCAGATGATCGCCCCTCACCCAGGGGCGCGGATTGAAACACCGAAGTTCGTGACATCGAACACGGCATACATGTATCGCCCCTCACCCAGGGGCGCGGATTGAAACAGGTGCTGCGGTCGCACCATCAGCGGCGTTAACGATCGCCCCTCACCCAGGGGCGCGGATTGAACCGCCGTTCCTGTTTAAGCAGTGAGGGGAATGGAGAGCTTTGATCGCCCCTCACCCAGGGGCGCGGATTGAAACACATAAGCCGATAACACGGTATTGATGCAATCCATCGGTAGCTGTCTATTGTGTAGAAATTGGTAGTGCGTAGATTTGGGGGATCTGTTATTTTTCTTTGATGGGAACTGAATCGCGGGATAATCTTGAAATTGATGTGATGGCCAGCCTGAGCAAGGTTGAATTGTTGGCGGTGAT
>JAJRTM010000576.1 GCA_024278285.1 Planctomycetota bacterium | reverse complement strand
TTGTTCAACGTGTTTTTATGAACGGAAGCAATACGCATTGAGTAAGCTGAGCCGATATATCCGCTTAAACCTGGTTTTTGTCGCCGGTCTTTCGTCTCCAATTTTCGCGGAGGATAATTATTGTGAGCAGTTAAGTTGCACTGAAGCCGGTTCTTTATTGAATTATTCTCTATTCTCGACTCGAAACAGCCCAACTCTGTTTCAGTGGTCTGTCCAGAATCACACTTTTGAAGAACGCGATTTGAATGCACCTTTGGTGACAGATCGCCCTGATTTTACGGAAGCTTCTTCCACGGTTGGGTTGGGAGTTACTCAAATTGAGTTTGGTTACACGTTTTCGCAGGACGACAGCGCGGGGACAAGGACTCAAGGCCAGTCCTTGGGAGAGCCATTACTGAGGCAGGGTATTTTTGCTGACTGGCTTGAGTTTCGAATGGCAGGTACTTACCAAGCACGGCGTACTGCAGCGATCAATGCGTCTGGGATGTCCGATCTTTATCTCGGTTTCAAAATCGCGTTGACGCCACAAGTGGGCCATCTGCCCGAAATGGCGATCATTCCGCAAATGAACGTTCCTACCGGCGGTGCTGCCTTCACTTCCGATAATGTCGAACCAGGTTTGAACTGGATTTATGGTTGGGAGATTAACGACTTCATCTCGACAGCCGGCTCGACGCAGGGAAATCGCCGGATTGATGATACGGGGAGTTCCTACACCGAAATCGCACAGTCCTGGACAATCGCCTACACGCTGACAGAAAAACTCGGAGCCTACACGGAATGGTATGGCATCATTCCATCGGGAGCAGATACCGCGATGCCCCAGCACTACATCAACGGCGGCTTCACTTATCTGCTGAGTGATAATATCCAGTTTGATATCCGGGCAGGCCACGGGCTAAGTAACGCTTCGGATGACTACTTCATCGGGACCGGATTTTCTGTTCGCTTCCCATGAATGAGAAGGCCAGGAAAAGCATTCTGAAGGATGAACTTCAACGGTTTCTTATCCCGTGCGGGGCAAATCGAGTTGTTCGCCGAAGCGTTCGAAGACTCTATTTTTGAGTGCTGCGAAATCGGGTTGATCAATCGTACCTGCATCGACCATTCGCTGGGCGGCTCTGCGGGTTTCCGTCAGAATCTTTTCATCTCGTTTGAAATTGGTTAACCGAAAAGGCATCGTTCCTGATTGTTTAGTCCCCAAAACATTGCCGGGACCGCGTAATTCAAAATCGGCTTCTGCAATTTCAAAACCGCTAGCCGTTCTTTCCATCGCTGCCAGTCGCTCGATTGATGTTTCGTTTTGTGTATCGGAAAACAAAAAACAATAACCCTGAAATTGTCCACGTCCAATCCGCCCCCGCAACTGATGCAGTTGCGACAGCCCGAATTGGTGTGCATCAAGAATGACCATCAGCGTTGCATTCGGGACATCAACCCCCACTTCAAGAACGGTTGTCGCTACCAACGCATCGAGTTGACGATCATGAAAGCGGCTCATGATGTTGTGCTGTTTCTCGCGGTCAACTTTCCCATGAACAAGTCCAAGCCGAAAGCCTCGCAGCTCTGTTTCTGAAAGTTGAGCAAAGGTTTGAACGGCCCCCGCGGGATCGTCCGGGTTATCGGAGTCGACATACGGGCAAATAATATAAGCCTGCCGCCCGGTTTGCAGTTTCTCACGAATGAAACTCCATGCCTTCTGTTCCACTTTCGGAGTCATCACACGAGAAGTCACCACGGTTCGCCTGCCGGGAGGCATGTCCGACATGACCGATAAATCGAGATCGCCGTACTGTGTTAAACAAAGAGATCGCGGGATCGGCGTTGCGGTCATCACAAGAACGTGTGGGGCTTTTCTCGTTCCTGTAAACCTGGCTCGCTGAACGACACCGAATTTGTGCTGTTCATCAATCACAACCATGCCGAGTTGATGGTAATGGACATCTTTCTGAATAACCGCCTGGGTGCCGATGATCAGGTCGATTTCTCCGTTCGCGATCTGTCGTAGTGTCTCTTTTCGCTCAGAAGCCGTTAAATTTCCGGTCAGCAGACACCGCTTCACCCGGCTGTGTAACAGAATTTGATCAATCGTATCCCAATGTTGACGGGCAAGCAATTCCGTCGGAGCCATCAACACCGCCTGCGAGCCGGCTGCGATGGTTGCCAAAATTGCGTAGATGGCGATCACCGTTTTTCCTGCCCCGACATCCGCCTGAAGCAGCCGGTGCATCGGTCGGGTTTGCTGCATATCTTCCTTGATCTCAGCAATCGCCTGCTCCTGCCCTGCAATCAACTCAAACTCGAACAGTCTGCGAATCCGAGCATCCACTTTAGGGGAAACAGTAATAGCCGGGGCAATTTCTGTTGTTTTTCGCACTCGCCTGCGGATCGCCAGCCCGAGTTGAAAATCGAGTTGTTCATCGAACACCAGCCTTCTGCGGGCTTCAAGAAACTGCTCGACCGATTCGGGTTGATGCAACATTTTAATCGCATCGCCAAGCAACGGCAGTTTATAATGAACTCGAAATCGTTCTGGCAATTCGTCAATGATCTCATCAATCGCAATTTCCAAAGCCGTTTTGATGACGCTGCGAACGGTATTCTGTTTGAGTCCTTCTGTGAGACCATATTTGGTGAGGACTTCTCCGCGGGCGTTTTCTTCATCCGCATCGAGCCACTGTAACCGGGGGCTGCTCATTTCCCAACGGTTATCACGAAACTTCGGTTTGGCTGACCAGAGTACCCATTGATCGTTATTAAGTTGTCGCAACATCCACGGCTGATTAAACCAGACCCCTTTTATCAAGCCCTCATCAGATCTGAGAACAGCAGCCGTAATCGTGCGGCCACGGGAAATCGCCCGGCTGTCTACATCGACAATCGTCCCACGAATCGTATGAATGCGATCATCAGTCAGTTCGTTGACAGAGGAAACCTGCGAAAGATCAAGCACATCGCGAGGCACATACCAAAGCAAATCGCGAACGGTTTCAATCCCCAGATTTTCAAACAGATTCGCCCGATGCTGCCCCACTCCCGGCAAATAACGAACCAACCGCTCCAACGGCGGCGACTCGTTTTGTTCAGGATCATTATTTGTGGGAGAATTGGACATTTATAAATCAAGAGAGGTTAGGATCAAGAAGAATAGCCGGGCGGTGGGGAATCTGGAGTGTTAAAGCGTTCTTCCTGCCAGGGGTCGCCGTGGTTGTGGTAGCCTTCGCGTTCCCAGAAGCCGGGTTTGTCTTCTGCGACGAACTGAATTGAATTGAGCCACTTGGCACTTTTCCACGCATAAAGCAGCGGCACAACCAATCGCACCGGGCCGCCGTGGTCGGCATCAAGAAGTTCGCCATCATGCGTATCACACAATAGCGCATCATCGACCAGAAAATTTTCGAGCGAAAGATTCGTTGTCCAACCGTTGTCGTAAGCACCGGGAAGAACAAATTTTGCACCCGGCTGCACGCCGACCATTTCTGCGATCACCTTGGTGGAAACTCCTTCCCATAAATTAGCCAGTCGCGACCATTGGGTGACGCAGTGGAAATCAGAAAAAACTTTTACACGAGGCAACTTTCTGAATTCTTCCCAATTGAGTGTGATCGGTTTATCAACCAGACCACCAATCGTCAGTGACCATTCCTGTTGGGTGATATCCATCACCGGCCCAGCTTGCAACACCGGCCATTTTCGCGTGCGAGACTGCCCCGGCGGTATCCGATTCTCTCGCAACGTATCCGAACTGACAATCACATCCCCCGGCAACCCCTGCGAAGTAGCTGGTTCCCCCGGTTGATATTTCGGATCGGTTGATGGTTCAGACACTATTCTCTCCGTAGGGTAGGCTTTCCAGTCTGGCACAATAATAGATAAATCTATTGATTTAAAGTAGGGTGCATTGCAACGTACCTGATTGATTATCGATAATCAATCTAAATGGACAGGCAACTCAAAGGGGCGTCATGCCGCACTCTACGGGACTTGTCGTTAAACGACCCACCCGCCATCATTAAAATGGAACCAGTTATGGGCAAAGAATGTAAAAAAAGGCGAAAAGAATTGAAGCGGCGAAAATGTAAAATCAATAAACAATACTCGATGGCATCTCGCAAGAAACAGCTAAGTAATCTTAATGGCTCATGCCCGGTTCCGGGTTGATATGGCTTGGAAGCCTCTTTGATGTTGCTCTGCGCAGCAAAGGACATCTGGATAGTTTATGGGGAGGTCAAGGATGACGATTTCGATTCAGCGGTTGATTGACGATAACAAGTGCTATGAAATGGTCCGTGAGCTACGCTGGGCCGATGGCGTTACCTGCCCGCACTTGCGGT